>JAIVJN010000305.1:3005-12992 GCA_020200025.1 Acidobacteriota bacterium
GACCCGGTGTGGCAGCAGCGCTACCTGCAGGGCGCGCGCGGACCCGAGGAGCTGGCGGGCTGCACCGACACCTGCATCTCCGACACGCCCGACACGCACCACCAACTGTTCAACACCGCGCCCTACCGCGTGCGCCTCTACAACTCGCCGCTGCTCCAGCGCTTTCAGAATCGCACCTTCAACGCGTTCGCGCAGGACCAGTGGGTGCTCGGCGACCGCATCACCGTCAACCTCGGCGCGCGCGTCGAGCATGTCACCGGCAATCTGCCCGAATCCACCGGCGGACCAGGTCAATATCAGCCGACGCTCGTGACGTTTGCCGAGCAAACAAGTCTGATCGATCTCTGGAGCGTGTCGCCGCGGCTTGGCGCGGTGTTCGACGTGCGCGGCGACAGGAAGAGC
Source organism: Acidobacteriota bacterium (assembly GCA_020200025.1). Taxonomy (GTDB): domain Bacteria; phylum Acidobacteriota; class Vicinamibacteria; order Vicinamibacterales; family UBA2999; genus JAIVJN01. The sequence goes on from JAIVJN010000305.1 coordinate 3,408, forward strand.
ACGATCAAAGTGAGCGGTGGGCGGTTCAACAACCAGCTCAACACCTCGTACGTCGGCATCGCGAGCCCGGCGGGGCTGGGGTACCGCGAGCTCGACTGGCTCGACCGCAACGGAGACCTCGTCTACCAGCCCGGCGAGGAAGGCACGCTGCGCGCGGACACACGCCCGAACCCGGCACGCCTGCCGCAGATCGATCCCGATCTCAAACGGCAGTACACCGATGTCTACACCGTGGGGTACGAGCAGGCGCTCACCAACAGCGTGTCGTTCGCCGTGACCGGCATCTTCAAGAACGACGGCAACATCTTCGGCACGATCGACGCGGCGGTGCCCTTCTCGGCATTCCAGCCCATCACCGTCACCAACCCGGTCTCCGGCGCGCCGATGACGATCTACACGCGACCCGTCGCCCTTCAGGGTGTCGCGGCGCAGACCGTGCTGGCGAACCCGAGCAGCCCGGTCGAGCTCGAGCGCAAGTACCGGGGCGTCGAGACCGTCATCCGCCGGCGCATGCAGGGTGGATGGCAGTTCGAGGGCTCGTACGTCTATGGCAAGGGCGAGGGCAACGTCGGCAACGCGTTCGCCGATTCGCAAACGGCACCCTACTCGAATCCGAACACGCTGATCAACCGCTACGGCGATCTGCCGATGGGACCGCAACACCAGTTCAAGCTGCTTGGCGCATGGATGGCGCCCTACGGCATCACATTGAGCGGCTACTACGAAGCACTCAGCGGCATTCCGTGGACCGAGACCTTCTTCGGCAGCGGCACGGTGAAGGGCGCCGCGACGGCACGGTTCTTCAGAACGGACTACCCACAGATCCTCTCGGAAACGTTCATCGACGTGGCCGTCGAGCCTGCCGGGACCCGCAAGATGGATACGGTCACGCACTTGGATGTGCGCGCCGAGAAGAAGTTCTCGTTCGGTAACCAGGTCCTGTCCGGGATGGTCGACGTCTTCAACGTGTTCAACTCCGACGCCGTCACGCTGATTCGCAACGTGAACATGGCGTTACCGGGGTTCGGAACGCCGGCGCAGGTGCAATTGCCTCGTCAGATCCGGCTGGGCGCTCGCTGGACGTTCTAAAGCGTGCCGGCGCTGCCATTGTCGGCATCGCAGACGGCGCTCACGACCGCGAACCCGGCTAGGCGTCATTGCTCGCGGCGCCTGAAACTGACCCACCACTGATTACTACCGCTGGTAGTAGCACTGGTCGCCTGACAGACTCAGGCGGTTGATGTCCAGGAACCGCCTGCACCGCTTCTCCGCCGCTGCGATCATGGCGGCGCTTTCGGCCGGGCTCGTGCCAGTCGCGAGTGTCGCTCAAGAGGCGTCCGGATTTTCCGGGCGCGTGATCGAAGAGTCGAGCGGCGCGCCGGTGGCCGGAGCCGTGATCTCGATCGTGGGCGCGACCGGAACCGCTCGAACCGATAGCGACGGTCGGTTTCAGTGGCAGCCTGTGCCCGCTGTTCCCGCTCAGGTCATCGTCGTGCTACCTGGCGGCCAGGTGGCGCGCCCGGTGACGATCGATACGATCGATGAAGGGCTGACCATCATTACGGTGGCCTCGCTCGCGGATGAAAGCGTCACCGTGCTGGGCGCGGCGCCGAGCATCCAGACATCGCCGGGCGCTGCCAGGAGCATTCTGTCGGGCACGCAGATCGCCCAGGGCAGTCCCGAGCACCTGATGCAGGCGCTCGAGAGTGTGCCGGGGGTCAATCAGGTCTCGGAGGGGCACGCGGGGGTGCCGGCCGTGCGCGGCATGGCGCGCGGGCGGACGCTCGTGCTCATCGACGGGGCGCGCGTCACCTCGGAGCGACGAGTCGGGCCCAGTGCCACGTTCATGGATCCGTCGGTCATCGAAGGCATCGACATCGCTCGAGGTCCCGGATCGGTCGCCTACGGATCCGATGCGCTCGGCGGCGTGATCTCGATTCGCACGCGCCGGGCCGAAGCCGGCAGTCCGCTGCATGCACGAATCAGCGGAACAATCGGCGGCGGTGTTCCCGAAGCCAGAGGCGCGGTCGAGGTGTCGAAGGGGCTCGCGCGCGGCGGGCTGCTCGTGCAGGTGCACGCTCGTAACACCGAGGACTACGACGCGCCGAGCGGCGAGGTGTTCAACTCCGGGTGGGAGGATCGCGGCCTGCTCGCGACCTTCAACCACCAGATTTCACGAGGCTTGTTCTCCGCGGTCTGGCAAAGCGATCTCGGCCGCGATGTCGAGCGGCCGCGCGACAACTCGCGGACCGTGCGCTTCTACTATCCCTTCGAGGACTCACACCGCTTCACCGCGTCCTACGAGGTCCCGGACGTCGCCGGATTCGGGCGCCTCTCGTTCACCGGCTTTCTCGGATCGTACGAACAGCGAACCGATCAAGATCGGAGCGCCACGGCGACGATCAGCCGTAGCATCGAACGCGCCGACATCTCGGCCAAGGACTTTCACGTCAAAGGCACGGCCGAGCGTCTCGTTCGCAACGCGCGGCTCGAGCTCGGCGTCGACGTCAATGGCCGGTTCGGCTTGGAGGCATTCGACATCCTCCAGGGCTACGATCTCGCCGGCACCCTGACGAACGACACCACCAACGTCTCGATCGATACGGCGCGGCGGATCGATACGGGGGTGTTCGTTCAAGCCGAGGCCGCTGTCGCACGACTGGCGCGGCTCTCCAGTGGCGTTCGCGTCGACCGGGTCACGAGCACCAATTCGGGCGGCTTCGGCGATCGGTCCGTGGACAACTCCGCCGGGGACGGGGTTTCATCACCGGCAATCCGGATCTCGAGCCGGAGACGAGCCTGCAGGTCGACCTCGGCACGCGCTACACCTTTGCGCGCACGCAGGTCGGCCTGTTTTTCTACCGCTACCAGATCAACGACCTCATCGAGCGGTTTCAGACCGAGACCGACTTCTTCTTCTTCCGCAATCGAGGACGGGCCCGCATTCAGGGCTTCGAAGTCGAAGCACGCTCGGACTTCGGCGACGGCTACTCGGTGCAAATGACGGCGAACATCGTACGTGGCACCGCGCTCGACGAGGATGCCGACCTCGATGACATCGCACCCGATACCGTCTCGGTCTCCGGGCGGAGGGCCTTCGGCGCCGGCGTCTACGTGCAAACGCGGCTCGCCGTGTCCGCCGACGACAACCGCCCCGGCCCGAGCGAGGTGGCCTCGCCAGGCGCAATGCTGCTCGACATCGGCGGCGGCTGGCGGGTGATGCCGCAGCTCGAAATCCGCGCCATGGTGCGAAACCTGCTGAACGACGAGTACTATGCCAGCCCCGATCCGCGCTGGGTCTGGGCGCCCGGCCGTTCGGCCAGCCTCACGGCGGCAGTCGAGTTCTGATAGCGCGGGACCACGGTATCGGGGTTAGAATCCCTGACACCCAGCCAGCTCATCAGTTAGATGTATCCTTACTTACTTGTAGAACGCGAGTTCGGCGCGAAACCTTACGGACTCCTTTATTTTCAACAACTTCCAGCACAGGTTGATTTCACTATCGAACTAACGCCCAGGCGGCGAGGCGAGACAGTGTGCGCTGATGGATACTGCCGTCTACGAAGGTCCTAGCGAACGGCTGCCTCGCTTGGCTGCCGCAGCGTACTTGAGAACGCGAACACGCTCGACCGTGACGAGCGCACCGCCCGTCACCATCTCATCGAGGATCGGAAGCAACTTCTCGACGTGCGCTTCGTCATCGACGACTTCGATTACGACCGGCAGGTCGCTCGAAAGTTCGATCAGGCTCGAAGTGTGAATGACACTGCTCGCACCGAATCCGGCCACTCCGTGGATCACCGTCGCGCCGGCAAACCCCTCGCGCCGAAGGCGCTCTAACAATGCCCGAGAAAGTGGCGTGTGATGAAACCGATCGGACTCGCCGAGGAAAATCCTGACCAAGAACTGATTTCCGTCGAGCACTCGCATCACGTCCTCCTCACTGGCCAAGCAGTTGCTTCGCGCAGAACAGCCCGAGCCAGCCGGCGACGAACGCGCCGACGAGAGTCACCGTCGCGTTCAAGGCCGCAGCGCCCATCGCACCCTCTTCGAGCAACCGGCTTGTCTCATAGTTGAAGCTTGAATACGTAGTCAGACCGCCGATGAAGCCAATCGTGATTGCCGAACGAACGGTCGGCGACCACGAAAGCGTCAAGGCCGCATGCATGACGGCCGCTATGGCAAAGCACCCGAGCAGATTGACGATCAGCGTTCCGTAAGGGAAGGCGCTACCTAGACGCTGCGCAGCCCAGAGGGCCACGAGATAACGGGCACCGGTACCGGCTGCCCCAGCAAGGCAGATCCAGAATAATCGTTCCATGTCGCGTCACCTCGCGGCGCCGCGGCATGAGCGCACTCCCACGGCTGCCGTAGGAGTCATTGGCCGTCATCAACGGCGGTTACCGGCGGACTCCACCGCCAACGAATACGCGAGTGTGGCGCGCAGGCTGTAACGTGTCAAGGCATCCGGTCGCCCGCTGGCGTCACTGCAATGGACCAGCCGCGCGTCGAATGGCATCCAGCAGAGCACGAAGATCCTCGTCGGCTGTCCGAGGATTCAACACGCATGCGCGGAGCCAGAACACACCGTCCAAAGACGTGCTCGACAACAACGCCCCTCCTCCGAGTTGCAGCCGCTCGAGTGCGGCTTGATTGAGCGAATTGAGATCCGGATGGCGGCCGTCATGCTTACGCGGCCGGAACCGAAAGCACACGATCCCAGGCTCTGCGGCTCGCATAGTTCAAAGTCGTCCGATGAGCGAATCATTCTGGCCAAGCCCGCCGCAATCCAAAGTGCGGTTGATTGCGTCACGGTACCCTGCGAGTCCGTGATGCAGAAGTGACATCCAGACCTTCAACGCTCGAAAGCCGCGGGTCTGCTGAAAGCCGTACTCGGAGAACCACGGTGGCCCTCCGACTCCGGTCAAACTGCCGTCGGTGCGCAAATACGGAGGGACCAGGCTGAATGCCGCCCGCTGCGCGTCAGGATGTCGAATCAGCACGAGGCCGGCCTCGACGGGAACGCACAACCACTTGTGCGGATCCAGCGCAGCACTGTCGGCAAAAGCGATGGGAGCAAGCGCAGTCTCGTACTGCTCGGAAAGGATTGCCGGCGCACCGTACGCCCCGTCGACGTGAAGCCACACGTTGTGCTCCCGGCAGACCTCGGCGATCTCGCGCAATGGATCGACGGCGCCGGTGTTGACGGTGCCAGCGCTCGCAATCACGGCGACCGGGGCCAAACGGTTGCGGCGGTCCTGCTTGATCGCAGCGGCGAGCGCAGAAGGAACCATGCGCCACGCATCGTCGTGTTCAACTGTCCGCAGATAATTGGAACCAATGCCGAGCAACTCAATCGCCTTCTGATGGCACCCGTGCCCTTCGGCAGTCTTGTAAAACACAAGCTGCGCATCGGCTCCGCGAAGCCCATTGGCACGAACATCGAAACCGCACTTTGCATGTCGCGCGACGGCGAGCGCCGTCAATGCCGCCATCGACCCGCCGCTCACGAGCAGACCGAAAGCGTCGGCGGGATAACCGAGCATTTCCTTGAACCAGTTGACCACCTGCCTTTCGACATACACAGCTGCGTGATTGCCTCCCGCGCCGCTTGGGTTCATCGCCGCAGCGAGCGCATCAGCGAAGATGCCCATAACCGTCGGCGGCGAATTCACCCAACCAAAGAACCGTGGGTGACCATTGCCAAACGGATAGGGTTCGACTGTTGTACGGAACAAGTCCAGAATCGCCTCGGGGTCTCGCCCGAGCTGCGGAGCCGGTTCCTGCATGAATGCCGTCGCGAGCTCCAGCGGGACAGGCGCGAACACGGGTCTTGTGGGCAGTGAGCTCAAATGCTCGGCAATCAGATCGATCACGCGGTACCCAATGCGCCTGATCTCGTCCGAAGACCACGACCATGGGTCAGGTCGGCTAGTCATCGGATTCCCTTCGACGATGCTCGGTTCCGCCTCTGTCACCGGAGACATCCATAGCGAGGTAGAGCACGGCATCGCTGCCGCTTCTGGACACGACGGAGATCCACGTGATGGCATCAACGGATGGAACCGACTCGCGGTCGGCTTCGGCGTGTGGCTCGATGACGCCGAAGCGAAGGCCGCGGTCCGGGCCACCGCCTGATGGCCAGCGTCGACCACAAGGAGGCAGCCGCGAGTTTTCGCTCCCCGGCGTTCAACGCTCATGCGCGTCGCCTACCCTCGGCATCGTCATGCTCCCGCACGGCGCGCAGAAGATGCTCGGCTGGTTCGGAGGGGCTGGGTTTGGCGGCACGCTGACCATGTTCCAGGAGTACATGTCGATTCCCACACCTGTCACAGTGCTCGTGATCGTTGCGGAATTCTTGGGCGCTCTCGGTCTGATCGCCGGGGCGCTGACGCGGCTCGCCGCCCTCGGCATTGCCGCCGTCATGGTCGGCGGGTTGCCACCCAGCACGCATCATTCGGATTCTTTATGAACTGGGCAGGCACGCAGAAGGGTGAGGGTTTCGATTACCACCTCCTGACGATTGGCCTGGCGATCGCCTTGATGATTCGCGGTGGCGGCGTGTGGTCGTTCGATGCAGTGGTCGTGGCGAGCGGTGAACGGCGCGATCGATAGACCCGCGTCCGCGTCAGGCGATGGTGGGTGCAATCTTTATCGTACACGTGCCAATCGGATTCTTCATGAAGGTCATGCGGCAAGGCGTCATGCCGCGCTCAGCACCCAGTTGCGGAAATCGTCCTTAGCCCGGACTATTCACCAAAGCTGATCAAGGAGTCGCACCTGTAGGCATGCAGCGCTGTGACTGGCATGGGCCGCTGGGACAGGTGGTTGTGAGGATGCCGTGCCGTAGCGTGCGCGCGCTGGGCACGCGTTCTCGCGCACCGATCATGACTCAGAGGCACACCTCCAGCGTCACCGCGATGGCACCGAGTCGGGCGGTTCGCGATCAGGCGCGGACGGCGCCGACGCTGGCGGCGATGGCCTGCCAGGCGTGCGGATCGGGATGGGCCCGTGGCAGATGCAACACGAAACGGCGGACCGAGCGGGTCACGCGCACGCCAATCTTCAGCAACACCAGCCGCAGGCGTCCGACTTGCGCCCGCGCGAGCGCCGTGCGGTCGGCCCGCAGCTGCAGCTCCTGCAGTAGGACGTACGCGGCCGCCGTCAAGGTCACGCGCAGTTGGTTGGCCCAGAACCGCGAGTAGCTGGTGCGCCCCACCGCGAGATCGTGATGCAGTTCTTTGAGGCGGGTTTCGCTGTCCCCGCGCGCGCCGTCGATCATGCTCCGGTTGGCACTCTCGCATGTCGAGAGTCGCGCGATCGCCGAGGAGGTCGTTCAGGACGCGTGGATGACGGTGCTGCGGTCGCTTGACCGGTTCGAACGCCGGTCCGCTTTCCGCACCTGGGTACTGGGCAACGTCGCGCGTTCGCGCGCCCGGGCCGAGCGTCGCTCGATCCCGCCGTCCTCCGAATCGGGCATCCCAGTCCTCGATCCGACGCGCTTTCTGCCCCCGGACCACCCGCGCTGGCCTCACCATTGGGCGGTGGAGCCTGTCGAGTGGCGCACACCCCAGGAGGACCTGCTCGCGGGAGAGACCCGCAAAGTGATCGAGAGCTGGGCGGATTTCTTCATGGACCGGTTTGGGCCTATGGTGACTGCGCGGGCGATGCTCGGCGATCGCTTCGACGAACTGCGCGAGCGGGTCGTCGATATCTGGCGGGACGCGAACGAGGCGACTGATGGCAGCCTGCGTCTGCCGCAGGCATACCTCCTCTCGATCATTCGCCTGTGAGGACCAAGGAGGACCACATGGCCGTTGATGAACAGCGTTTGAATGCGTTCTTGGGGAAGGCCGTCGCCGATCTTGGGGCTGCCGTCAGCGCGGTGCTGGTGTCCATCGGCGACGAGCTCGGGTTCTACAAAGCCTTAGCCCGCGGACCATTCACAGCCGGCGAGCTCGCGGCCAACACCGGCACGAACGAGCGGTATGTCCGCGAATGGCTCGCCAATCAGGCAGCCGGCGGCTATGTGGAGTACGACGCCACGAGTCAGAAGTTCTCCCTCTCGCCCGAGCAGGCGCTCTGCCTAGCGGACGCGAACGGGCCAGCCGATGTACCGGGCGCCTACTCGATCGTGCGCGATCTGTTTCACATACGCGATCGGGCGCTCAACAACTTTCGCACTGGAACCGGCATGGAATGGGGCGAGCATCACCCGTGCCTGTTCCATGGCACCGAGCGCTTCTTCCGCGCCACCTATAACACCAACCTGCTGGGTTCGTGGCTGCCTGCGCTCGATGGCGTGGTCGACAAGCTGAAGCGCGGGATTAGGGTCGCCGATGTCGGCTGCGGTCACGGTGCCAGTACGATCCTCATGGCGCAGGCGTTTCCCAAGTCGACGTTCGTCGGCATCGATTACCACGAATCCTCGATTGAGACGGCGCAGCAACGCGCAACGGCGGCTGGTGTCTCCAACATCGGCTTCGAGGTCGCGGACGCCACCTCGTATAAGGGCGGACGGTACGATCTCATCGCGTTTTTCGATTGCGTGCACGACATGGCCGATCCCGCCGGCGCGGCACGGCACGCACGCGAGACGCTCCAAACAGACGGACACGTCATGGTCGTCGAGCCGTTTGCCAACGATCGCTTGGAGGACAATCTCAATCCCGTGGGCCGCGTCTACTACGGCGCATCGACGCTGGTGTGCGTGCCCGTGTCCCTAGCGAAGAACGGTCCGGCACTTGGCGCCCAGGCCGGTGAGCAACGGGTGCGGGACGTGTTCGTGAGTCAGGGCGGATTCACACGGTTCCGGCGCGCTACGGAAACGCCGTTCAATATGGTGCTCGAGGCGCGCCCCTGACCGCCCGGGCCGATGTCGAACCACTCAGCGGGGTCAGCAGGGCGGTCAAGACCCGGTTGCACCGAGACGTTCACGCCTGAACTGCCGGGTGCCACCAGTGGCGACCGCTCGAGATCAGCCGCTGTCCGATATCTGTATACATTTTTCGGATAGAGAACACCAACAATTGTCCGAAACTTGTATTCACATTTCGGACAACCTCCACAGAGTCGGCTCGCCGAGCGACCGGCCTTTTCGCGGAAATCTTGAAGATTCGAAGGGAGGTGTCGCGGCAGGCTCAAGCGGCGGTCTCCGATCATGCCGGGTTGCTCGATGGAGCCGGGAGAAGTTCGACGCAATAGCCGAGACTTCACAGTTCGCGGATCATCTTGCGCGCGCGCACTTTCTTCGCCTCGGAGCTGACCGCCGGCCCGCGCTCTTCGTAGCGTACGCGCTCGTGCAGGATCTTCCAGATCAATCGACACAGGCGGTGGGTGATGGCGCCGATCGCCAGGGCATGTCCGAGGCGAGGCACGAGACGGCGATACACCACGGCGAAGATCGTGCCCCGGGCCTTGACGGCGGCATGGCCGCTTGGTTGAGGACGCGGCGCATCTGGCGATTGCCTTTCGGGCAACGGTGACTGTAGTTCTTGCCCGCGCTCTCCTCTTGTGCCGTGGCACGCGCCCATCCACGAGGCGAGGTGCTTCGGTGAAGGGAACGTCGCCGCTGCAGAGTAAGGG
>JAIVJN010000079.1 GCA_020200025.1 Acidobacteriota bacterium
GCGTCCAGACGGCCCCAGTGGCAGGAACGAAGGCAATGTGTTCGTCGGCAACGAAATGCGCACGCTGCGCTGGACCGACGCGCAGATCGCCGACGCCGAAGCGGGCCGCTTTCCGATGAACGCCGAAGCCGGCGAGACGCAGGTGTTTGGCGATGTCGAGGCCGGCTTCAAGGAAGCCGACCTGATTCTCGAAGACGTCTCGGTGCAACAGACAACGCCGCATCAGCCGCTCGAGAGTCGGACGGCGATGGCCTATTGGCAGAACGGAAAACTGTACCTGCACGGCTCCACGCAGAGCGTCGCGCGCACGGTGGCCTCCGTCGCCGGCTGGTGCGGCATCAAGCCCGAAGAAGTCGTGCTCATCAGCGAGTACACGGGCGGCGGCTTCGGCAGCAAGATTCCCGGCGCGCAGAGCATGGCAATTCCGGCGATGCTGTCGAAGAAGCTCAACGGCCGGCCGGTGATGATGCGCATCTCGCGCGAGGAAGAAACCTACATCGGTCGCGTCCGCCCGGGCTTCCAGGCGGGCGTGAAGATGGGGTTCAAGAAGGACGGCCGCATCGTCGCCATCGACGGGTTCATCGTCGAGAGCAGCGGACCTTATCGCCGGCAGGGCGACCATGGCCAAGCGGTGAACCTCACGTCACTGACCTATCAGGCGCCGAACGTGCGCTTCCGCGGCATCTCGGTGGCCACCAACACACCTCCGGGTGTATCGCAGCGCGCGCCGGGCGGCTTGCAGAGCTCGGTTTTGTTCGAGCCGCTCGTCTCGAAAGCGGCCAAGCAGCTCGGCATCGATCAAGTGCAGATTCGGTTGCTCAATGCGCCTTCCGGGCAGGCCCAGTTCGGGCTGGCGCCCCTCAACGCGCCGCCGGGTCGGCCGCGCGGGAAAGTGACGAGCTGCTTCGTCAAGGAAGCGCTCGAGAAGGGCGCGACCCTGTTCAACTGGGAAGAGCGGAAGCAGCGAAGCGGACAGCGCCGCGGCAGCAAGGTCACGGGCGTGTCAGCCGTGACGAGCACCTTCACCGCAGGATCGATTGGCGTCGACGGACTGTTCACGATTCGTCCGGACGGCAAGATGTACATTCAGCAAGGCATCGGCAATCTCGGCACGCACTCGGTGATGGATACCGCGCGCGTCATCGCCGAGATCTTGAACTTCCCGTGGGAAAAGGTCGTCGTCAGTTGGGGCAACACGGGCAATCACGTGCCGTGGAGCTCGATTCAGGCAGGCAGCCAGACGACCTATGCGCACACGCGGGCCAACTACGCCGCGGCGATGGACGGCAAGCGCAAGCTCCAGGAGATTGCGGCCAAAGATCTGGGCGGCTCACCCGACGATTACGAGGTCGGCAACGAGCGCGTGTTCCGCAAAGGGGGCTCGAGTCGCGGTCTGACGTTCGCACAAGCCGCGGAACGTGCGATTCAGCTCGGCGGCACCTACGACGGGCACGAGCTGCCGCAGGAAATCAACGCCATGACCAAGGCGTCGGCGACGGCGTTGGCCGGGCTGGGGCTGATGGGTGTGGCGCGCGACAACCTGCCACGTGACGGTCAGACCTACGGCTTCATGGCCGCGTTCGCGGAAGTCGAAGTCGATGTCGAGACAGGCGTCTACCGCATCGTCGATTACGTCGGTGTGTCGGATGTCGGCACGGTGCTGCACCCGAACAGCCTCGGCGGGCAGATGAACGGCGGATCGATCCAGGGATTCGGCCATGTCATGTCGCAGCAGCTCGTCTACGACAAGCACTACGGGGCGGCGCTGGCCAAACGGCTGCATCACAACAAGCCGCCGACGATCCTCGACGCGCCGCTCAACATGAAGTGGGACTCGGTCGGGCTCCCCGATCCGAGCAATCCGATTGGTGCCAAGGGCATCGGCGAACCGTCGATCGGCGCAGGCGGCGCCGCGCTCATGTGCGCGATCGGCGATGCCGTCGGCTACGACATCGTGCGTCGGACGCCGGTCCATCCCGAGCACATCCTGACCGGCCTCGCCAAAGGCGCGCCGGCGCACGAGCGATTGACTGCATTCATCTAGTGGAGCGTATCAACGAAAAGTGAAGTGGTCGGCGGCGTTGCTCGGGCCAGGGCTTCCGGGCCATTCCTACGGAACGGCCCCTTCACATACCGAACGTACATTGCACTAGTATCCATTTCGTGATCGGTTGATTGAGGAGAATCAGAAATGCCACCTGTGCGAGATGTCATGACGGCATTCGAGCTCTTCCAGCCCACCACGGTGGGTGACGCGGTGGCCCTGGCCGACCGCCACGGGGCGGACGCCTGGATCATGGCCGGCGGCATGGACACGTTCGACTGGCTGAAAGATCGCATCCGCCAGCCGCGGGTGGTGGTGGATCTCAGCGCGGTCGACGAGCTGCGCGGCATCAGGGATGCTGGCGGCGGCCTCGAGATCGGCGCGATGACGACGCTCACCGACATCGCCCGCCATGCGCTCGTGCGAGAGCGATTCGGCCTGCTCGCCGAGGCTGCCATGCTCGTGGCGTCGCCGCAGATCCGCAATCAAGGCACCGTCGGCGGCAACGTGTCGCAGGATGCTCGGTGTTGGTACTACCGCGCGGGGTGGCCCTGTTACCGCGCTGACGGGAACATCTGCTACGCCGACACGCCGACGGCGGTGAACCGCGAGCACGCCATCTTCGACGCCGACCGCTGCGTGGCCGTGAACCCCTCGGACACCGCGCCTGCGCTCATCGCACTCGACGCCGAGATGGTGATCAGAAACGCGGACGGCGAGCGGACCGTCCCGGCCGTCGACTTCTTCGTCGGCCCGGGCGTCGACATCATGCGTCTCACGGTGCTGCAACCAGGCGATCTGCTGACGACGATTCGCCTGCCGCCGACATGGTCGGGCAAGCAGTTCTTCTTCGAGAAAGTGTGCGACCGTCAGGTGTGGGACTTCGCGCTCGTCAATGTCGCCTCGGCGATGGTCACCGCCGGAACGACCATCAACGACATTCGGCTCGTCGTCAACGGCGTCTCCGCTCGGCCCTATCGTCTGACGCGCGTCGAAGCGGCCGTGCGCGGCCGGGCGCGCGACGAGCAGACGGCGGAAATGGCGGCCGCGATGGCAACCGAGGGTGCCGTGCCGCTGCGTCACAACGCCTACAAGATTCCGCTGATGCAGAACCTGGTCAAGCGCGCGATTCGCGGGGGGCCCGAATGGACTTCGTAAGCTGGGGGCGCAGCCCCTGGGGCGACAATGTCCTGATCCGCATTTCGTGGGATCTCTTCTGGGCCGCCCTCGTCGGTGGTGTGCTCTTCCTCCTCGCACACGGCGGCTACATGCTGTTCTCGCCGCATCGCAAACGTCCCGCGAATGAAGTTGACCGCCTCGAAGCCGAGCGGCGTGGCCTCCCCGATCAGATCGCGCGACACTCGTTCGTGGCGCGCGTGTTTCACTGGGTGATGGCTGCGGCCATGCTCGTGCTCGTGTTCACGTCGTTTCTCCCCGTCATCGGCATCAAGTTCGCGTGGGTCTACTGGCACTGGGTCGCCGGGGTCCTGCTGACGGCGTCGATCATGTTCCACATCGTGCACGCGACGGTGTTCCTCGACTTCTGGTCGATCTGGGTCGGTCCCAAGGACATTCCGGAAATGAAGTCGGAGATCATGCGTGAGCTCGGCCGTGAAGACATCCCGGGACCACGGCCAGGCAAGTATCCGCTCGGCAATCGCCTGTATCACCTGGTGGTGATGGTGGCTGGCCTTGCTGTAATCGCCACCGGCCTTCTGATGATGTATCGGGTCCGCACGCCGCTTCTCGAACGCAATCCGTATGTGATGAGCGATCCGGCCTGGGGTTTCACCTACGTGCTGCACGGCGTCGCAGGTGTGGGCTTCGTCGGCCTCATCATCGCCCACATCTACTTCGCGCTGAGGCCGGAGAAGCTGTGGATCACCAAGGCGATGGTCTTCGGCACGATCACGCGTCGGCAATACCTCGAATACCACGATCCCGATCGCTGGAGAGCCGAGCCGTCGGGCACGACCCAGCCGACCGGACCGCATGCCGCCTGAGGCGAACCGCGACGAGCTGTCGCGCCGCGTCGACGCCATCGAAGGGGGCTACGAGTTCATGCTGGCGTACGCGGCTCAGGGTGTCGCCACGGATGTCGGCGCGGCGAGCGGCGAAAAGATTCGCGAATACTTGCGGCGCTTCGATCTGGCGCTCACCGGCTTGGCCGATCTCTACCGCGGGCTGGCTTCGCGCGAGGGGAAGGGCTCGCCGGAGGCGCTCACGGCTTTCCTCGACGTGCTCGCGCGAGACGCCGCCGCATCACAGGCCGCCATTCAGCTCGTGCTCGCGCAACCCGGCATCAGCTCGCAACTCGTGGATAATCTGAACGCCTCCATCCACGTCCGCGCGCTGCTCACGGACATCTTCCTGATCGACGAGTTGCTGAAGAAGTAGCACCAAAGAAGACAACACGAAGCACACGAAGGTCACGAACGTTTGAGGGGAACCCTCAGCTCCCTTCGTGGTCTTCGTGTTGGTCTTCGTTGATAGTGCCGCGAATGCTCAGAAGCCGACCGGAGCGCGCGGCCGCTCGGAGATCGAGCTCGTCACGAGCTCGATGGTGTTGCCGTCGGGATCTCGCACAGAGACGATGCGCTCGCCGCTGGTCATGATGGGTGCCGCATCGACGGTGCCGCCACTGCCCCGCACGCGTTTGAGCAAGGCATCGAAGTCGCCCACCCTGACGCGCAGCATGTGCCGGTTGAGATCGGCTCGCACCCTCGACACCTGGTTGGGACAGAGCAGCAGTTCCAGTCCCGCGACATATCCCGTCTGCATGGTGATGCCGCCGATGTCGACTTCCTTCATGCGTGCGTGAAAGACATCGTTGTAGAACCTCACCATCGCATTCATCCGGGTCGTCGCGACGGTGATGCGGGCAATTTGATAATCGTCACGCGACTGCGCGCCGACGACCAGCGGGGCCATCGCAAGGAGCGCCAAAGTAAGGAGCATTGTTCTCATTGTTGCTGCTCGCATCCAAGCAACCGGATTGCACAGTTCCCGGAAACAAACACGAAGAACACGAAGCTCAGCTCTCCATCCGTCACTGCGCCCAGTCCTTCGTGTTGTTTCGTGTCAAGCAACTGGTTGCTCTCGTGAATTGTGAGAGCAACCAGTTGCGTCGTGCCTAATCAATCCCCATCCGTCACCGCACCCAGGCTCGCTGTCGATACCTGGCGCGCGTACTTTGCCAGCACGCCGCGCCTGTAGCGCGGCTTCGGCGGCTTCCAGCTTCGCTGACGCCTCTTTATTTCGGCGGCAGAGACGTCGAGCGTGAGGAGGCGCGCCCGTGCATCGATCGTGATCGCGTCGCCGGTCTTCACGATGGCCAGCGGTCCCCCCACCGCCGCTTCCGGGGTGATGTGCCCGACGACGAAGCCGTGGGTGCCGCCGCTGAAGCGGCCATCGGTAATCAGGGCGACATCCTTGCCGAGGCCGCGGCCCATGATGGCACTCGTCGGCGAGAGCATCTCGCGCATCCCGGGGCCGCCGCGCGGACCTTCGGAGCGGATGACGATGACGTCGCCCTTGCGCACCCGCCCGCGCAGGATCGCCTCGAGCGCGGCTTCTTCGCGCTCGAAAACCCGGGCGGATCCGGTGAAGCGCTCGCCTTCGTGGCCGCTGATTTTGGCCACGGCCCCACCGGGCGCCAGATTGCCGTAGAGCACGACCAGATGGCTGCTCGCTTTCAGCGGATCGGCAAGGTCGCGGACGATGTCCTGGCCGGCCGGATAGCGCGGCGCGTCGCGCAGGTTCTCGGCCACGGTGCGTCCCGTGACGGTCAGGCAATCGCCGTGGAGCAGCCGGTGGTCGAGGAGCATGCGCATGAGCGGCGTGAGTCCGCCTACGCGGACCAACTCCACCATCTCGTATCGGCCGCTCGGCTTGAGATCGGCGAGCACGGGCACCTTGCGGCCGATTCGCGTGAAGTCGTCGAGCGTCAGTCGCACGCCGGCCGAGTGGGCGATGGCGAGGAGATGCAGGACCGCGTTGGTGGATCCACCGAGGGCAATGACGACGGTAATCGCGTTCTCGAACGCCCGCCGCGTCAGGATGCGGCGGGGGGAGAGACCTTGCTCCACCAGCCGTACGACGGCGGCGCCCGCACGGGCACAGTCTTGACGCTTGTCCTCGCCCGTGGCTGCCTGCGCGGAGCTATTCGGCAGGCTCAAGCCCAGGGCTTCGAGCGCCGAAGCCATCGTGTTCGCCGTGTACATCCCGCCACACGATCCGGCGCCCGGGCACGCATGCTGCTCGAGATCGGCCAGTGCACCGGCGGACAGCGTGCCGGCGGCGTGCTGGCCGACGGCTTCGAAGACCGACACGATGTCCACGGGACGCCCCCGCCAGGTGCCGGGCAGAATCGTGCCGCCGTAGACGAAGGCCGAGGGGCGGTCGAGGCGTGCCATCGCCATCGCACAGCCCGGCATGTTCTTGTCGCAGCCGCCGATGGCGACGAGGCCATCCAACCCTTCGGCGCCCATCACGGTCTCGATCGAGTCGGCGATCACCTCGCGCGATACCAGCGAGTACTTCATGCCCTCGGTCCCCATCGAGATGGCGTCGGAGACGGTAATGGTGTTGAAGATCTGTGCCTTCCCGCCCGCGCGGTCGGCACCAGTCGCGGCCAGCCTGGCTAGCTCGTCGATGTGCACGTTGCACGGCGTCACCTGGCTCCAGGTGGAGCAGACGCCGATTTGCGGCTTGGCAAAATCCTCGCGGGTGAACCCGACGGCGTGCAGCATGGCGCGGCCGGGGGCGCGTGCGGGACCGTCGAGGACGCGCGAGGAGTGGCGGCGGCGCTCGACGCCGAGCGAGTCGTCGTGGCGGTGGCGCACGGAGGTGAAGTTTACTGTAGAGGGCGGTGGGAAGTGCAGAGTGCAGAGTTCAGAGTGCAGAGTGCAGAGTGCAGAGTGCAGAGTGCAGAGA
>JAIVJN010000306.1 GCA_020200025.1 Acidobacteriota bacterium
CGTCCGAGACCCGTCTCTTAACAGAACGCTGCTTCGCGACGAAACCTTACAACGGGCCCAACGCGACCAAGCCTGGCAGGAAGTGTTGCCAAGTGCCCCCTGTAGTCAGTGCCCATACCCGCAAAGTCGTTGGTCCCGCGGGCCGCACCAGGCAGTCCAGCCCGAGCAGAATGCCCTCCCATCCTGAAAGAACCCGCGGTCCTGGTCGGCCTCGTCCCGCCGAAAGGGTCAGCCGAGTTGTCGCGGCGCGGAGCCCGATGACGATGACCAGGACACGGCAGGGTCGATCACCAGGCGCAGCTATCCAGGCCTTCTCTGAATGATGGCATTACTGCTTGCTACTTCCTCAGCACCAGATAGACGCTTACGAGCGTCAGGGCTTACGCTCGGGACAGTCAAGTCGCGCGTAGACCGGGGCGCGCTTGGACCTTCGAATGTCTCGCCACCTGATCAGACCTGCGTCTGGTACTGCTCGGGTTGGCAACCTTCTGTCTGGACCTTCACGGGTTGGCCGCACACGCAGAAAGGGGCAAGCCACTGATGTTGTTCAACGGGATCGAAGGGCAGGAACTGGCGTAAGACTTCATTAGTGATGAAAAGACCTCGAGACCTCTGGACGGACATCCGAGACAGCTTCTGGGCTGTGCCGACGGTGACGGTTGTCGTCGCCGTGGCACTCGCGCTGGTGCTGATCGAGACAGGGCAGGTGCTCGATGCGGACATCCTGCGTGCTTGGCCGCGTCTGTTCGGGGCGGGAGCAGACGGCTCACGCGCCATGCTCTCGGCGATTGCCGGTTCGATGATCACCGTGGCCGGCGTCGTCTTCTCCATCACCATCGTGGCGCTGTCGTTGGCCTCGAGCCAGTACACATCGAGGGTCTTGCGCAGCTTCATGCGGGACCGCATGAACCAGCTGGTCCTCGGCGTCTTCGTGAGTATCTTCGCCTATTGCCTGGTGGTCTTGCGCACGATCCGCGGCGGCGACGAGGGGGCGTTCGTACCAAGTCTCGCCGTCCTGTTCGCTGTGGTGCTGGCCTTTGTCGGCATCGGTGTGCTGATCTTTTTCATCCATCACATCGGCACGTCGATCCAGGCGTCTCACATCATCGCCACCGTGGCGAGGGAAACGCTGTCGGCCGTGGACCGCCTGTTCCCCGAAGAAGTCGGCGAGTCGATAGATGAGCGTGAAGAGGTGGCCTCGACGCGGCAGGTGGCAGCTGGACTGCCAGTACTGTCGCTGCATACAGGCTATATCCAGCGCGTCGACACCGGTGCGCTGCTGGAGTTTGCGCGCGCGCGAGGGACAATCGTACGAATGGAACGCGGGGTCGGCGAGTTCATCATGGAAGGGGCGCCGCTGGTGTCGCTCCCCGCGGTCAGAGAGGTCGATCCTGACGCCGTCCGTCAGATCAACTCCGCGTACACCATCGACCGGCAGCGCACCGTCGATCAGGATGCCGGGTACGGAATTCGACAGTTGGTCGACGTGGCGCTCAAGGGCTTGTCGCCCGGGGTGAATGACGTCACCACTGCAATGATGTGCGTGGACTACCTCACGGCCATCCTGGTTCGCCTGGCTGGGCGTCGGCTCGAAGCGCGACTGCCAGGGGAAGCACGTGGCGCACCGGTCATTACGCGTCAGCAAACGTATGCGGATTTCGTGGGTGGGACCTTCGATCAGATCAGACAGAACGCGGAGGGCAACGTGGCGATGCTGCGGCACCTGTTGGAGTGCTTGAAGACTCTGGAAGACGCTACTGAAGGCCGGCCTCGCCGTCGCGTCTTGTTCGAGCAGCTGGAAGCGGTGACTGAGGTGATCGCCCGCAGTGTGGAAAGTCCTCGAGAGCGGGATGCGCTCGAATCCTACGCGAGGCGCGTGTCTGGCGACCTGGGCCGGCCCACTCGAGACGTACTGCCGGAACGCCCTCGCCAAGATAAAGAATTCAGGAGCCGCTCAGTCGACTAGGCCGAATCCCTCGAATTGCGGAGCGTCAGGACGCGAATCTCGTCGCGCAGGGCTGCGATTTCCACTTGGAGTGCGGCGATGGATTGAGCGCCCGCGAGTCCCGCGTCGGCACTTTGGGCGTCGCGGCCGACGAAGAACGTCGCCAGGGTGGCCGTGACGTAACCGAAGACACCAAATGCGTAGAGCGCCAGCACGACGCACAGCACGCGGCCCTCGATCGTCTGCGGCCAATACTGCGAACCCATCGTGGTCATGATCATCGCCGTCCACCACAGCGCCTCGCCGTAGCTGTGGATGCCGTCCCGGATTTCGTTCTCGAACGCGTACATGCCTGCGGCCCCGGCGATCGTCACCAGCAAGGTCAGGGCGACCACGTAGGCGAAGCCGCGCCGGTTCAAACTGGCGCTCAGGGCCCCCATACTGCGGTTCACCGAGCTGACGACGCGGAGGAGTCGAAGACCCCGTGCCGCGCGGGCCATCCGGAAGACGCGCAACACGCGGATGAGGCGAAAGACTCGCAGCGCCGGCACCAGCAGCGACAACGCGGTCAGCCAGTTGCTCTTCAGATAAACGAGCTTGTGGGGTGTAAGGGTGAATTCGAGAACGAAGTTGAGGATGAAGATGCCCCAGATACCGAGGCCGACGGTGTCGAAGAGCGTACTCGTGCCTCCGATCAGCTCGATCACCAGCAGCGCAAGCCAGACGAAGGCGAGCACCAGCATGGGTGTTTCAAGCCAGTCCTCCAGCCGCTGTAGTAGCTGCGCTCGCTCTTGGATCAGTGCATCCCGGCGGCTTTTGCTCGCGTCATGCTCTTGCTTCGGGGTATCGGTGCTCATCGGTGATTTCACGGCGCGCTCCAGTCCTTCGTGGCCAAGGCTCAGGACTCTTGATCGAGCCCACCTTCGGAATTCCTGATTGCGTTCGCAATGCGCAGCGGCGGCAGGCCGACGATCTCGAAGGTCGCCGAGGCCAGACCGATGCCGGCCTGGTCGAGGGCCTGGAGGATGTCGCGGCTCATGGCATCCTTCAGCGCACGGATGCCGTGATCCCGGACGATGAAGCGCACCGTGAGTTCGAGCCAGTTGTCGGTCAGTCGGTAGTAAACCTTGGGCTGCATGTCCGCCGGCAGGAGGACATAACGTCGCTGCATCTCGTCGAGCGCTTCTCGCCCGAGATCGCTGATTTTCAGCGTATGACGATCGGCAGCGTCCAGCAGGATGCGCTCGGCACGCTGTCGATCGGCCGTGTAGGCGATCGGCAGGCGCATCTCTTCCCAGAGATAGGGAAAGTCGCGACTGTAGTTGTACACGGGCTCGTCGAATAGCTTCGCGTTGGTCACAGTGACGACACGGCCGGTGTACTCGCGGCTCTGCACCCATACGGCCGGGTCGGCCCCCTGCACCGGTGGCGGCTGTCCCATTTCCATGATGGTTGTCTGCGTGAAATCGACGGTGATGACGTCGCCGCGGACACCCCCCATCACGATCCGGTCACCCACATTGAACGTCCGGCCACGCAGGATGACGAAATACCCCGCTAGCGCCGTCACGACTTTCTGCAAGGCGAACGCGAGACCGGCCGTGACCAGTCCGAGCGCGGTCGTCAGCCGTGCGGGATCGTCGAACCAGACCGAAAACACACCAAGGATCAGCAACACCGCGGTGGCGACCTTGATGCCCTGGTCTATCCAGAACTGGGCCCGCACGTCGTCGCGCCCTCGCGGTCGGCGCTGCGCGAGTCGGCGGAGCAACGCGCCGAGTACGAGCACGATCGCGATGAACGCCAGCGACAACAGGAGTTTGGTACCGTTCGCCGCGTTGACTCCGACCAGGCGGATGCCCAGGAACTCCACGGCGTGCTCTGGGCCGACCAAGCGGATCAGGTTGTCCATGCTTCTTCCTCGTCTTGCGGGGCGGCCAGGCTCGGGAGTCCATCCATGCAGGAGTCCAGGTCCGCACACCGACTCCTAGACTTCGGCGATGGACATTCAATCGCGCGAGTGCCATTTCTCCGCTCGCACACGCAACCCTTTGGCTGCACGTGGGTGCCTGACTGAGCGCATGTATACTGGGACACTTCGTTAAAGGGTGCAGCAGCCGTTCGCTGCAGGATACCGGATGGTCGGGCCGCCATCCTCGTGGTTGCGAGACCGAGAGGATTCGAGTTGGCAGGCTCTGTCAGTGGACCGTCCGCATCTCCCGCGTTCGTCGTGCCCGACACTAACGATCTGCACTCGCCGGCACCGCCAGGAGCCGGCGCGAGGACACGCGCGGATTCCCTCTCGCCTCGTGCCCGCCCTCGATTCCACCTCGCCAGCAGGCTGATCGCTGGAGATCCCGCCCTCACGGCATTGATCCGCAGCCTGGCTGTCGTTGCCTCGATCGACTGGACTGTGCATCGGAGGCGAGATGCTCTTCAAGGCGCAATCGCTCTGCTCGTCATTTGGCGGCGAGCATGTTCGGTGTCTACCGCGTAGGCGACCTCGTGCACATCTCCCTGCTTGTTGGACTGACGCTCCTGGTGGCCGCGGCGCATGCGCGCGATGTTCCGCCTGAATGCCGCAGTGAGGACTGATGACCGGTACTCGTTCCAAGCTCGCCAGCTTCATCTTGGGCAACTCACTGCTGCTCCTCGCCGGGACCGTCACGGCGGTGATGTGGGCGAATCTTGACCTCGCCGGCTATGACCGTGTCACGGACCCGCTGCATTTCTGGGTCAATGACGTCGGCATGGTGTTTTTCTTCGCCCTCGCGGCGAAGGAGGTTTTCGAAGCGACGTTGCCCGGCGGGCCACTCGCCTCGCCGCGTCACGCCTTGTCGCCGCTCGTGGCGGCGGTGGGTGGAATGGTCGCGCCCGCTGTCATTTATCTCGCCCTGACTTCAGCCGTCGGGCCCGCTGAGTTGAGCCGCGGGTGGGCGATTCCGTGTGCGACCGACATCGCGTTCTCAGCGATGATTGCCCGCGTCATCTTTCCGGGCGGCCATCCCGCCATTCCGTTCTTGTTGCTCTTGGCAATCGTCGATGACGCACTCGGCCTGATGATCCTCGCAATCTTCTACCCCTCGGGACCTCTCTCCGCCGCAGCCCTGGCGATCCTGATGACGGCGGCCGTTCTGGCAGCGCTCTCGCTGAAGCGGCGCCGCGTCCGCAGCTTCTGGCCGTACGTGATCGGTCCCGGATCGCTCTCATGGGCCGCGCTGTACTTCGGTGGCTTCCATCCGGCGTTGGCGCTGGTCCCCATCGTGCCCTTTCTGCCGCACAGTCCGCGTGATCTTGGGCTGTTCGATCCGCGGGAAGACCTTCAAGTCGACACGCTCAATCAGTTCGAACACTGGTGGGCGACGCCAGTACAGTTCGTGCTGCTGCTTTTTGGATTGGCGAATGCCGGCGTACCGTTCGAGCAAGTGGGACCGGGAACGTACTTCGTGCTGGTCGCCCTGCTGTTTGGCAAGCCTCTCGGCATCCTGCTCTTTTCTGGTGCGGCGAGCCTGGTGGGCGCAACCTTGCCAGAGGGGTTGCACGTCCGCGACTTGGTTGTCGTGGGCATCGCCGCGGCGATCGGCTTCACGGTCTCGCTGTTCTTCGCCACGGCGGCCTTCCCCGGGGGACCGCTTCTGGCCGAAACGAAGATGGGAGCGCTTCTCAGCTTCAGTGCAGCGCCCGTCGCGCTCGTCGCATCACGGCTTCTGCGGGGGCGACCTGCCTGAGTTACAATCGGATTCCTTCCGCTGTTGGTGGTGGAGTCCACCCTAGCCGCCGCTCCGACCCGGGAGGCCAATGACTCCTACGGGCGATGCCGTACCACCGACCCTGCCAAACCGCCTCGATGGTCGGTCGCTACGGGTTCGGCATGTTCGACGGCGTACCGATCGAAGACCGCTTGAACGGCGTCGAACAACTTCTTTGAGATGAGCGGCTCGTCGGAGCCCCGATACAGCGTTCCCTTCCACAGAAAATCGCCGTAGTCGATCGGGTTGCGAAGCACCCGATGCGTTCTCCGACTTTCGTCGTCCTGCGACCGGATCGAGGATGGTTGGGCCCCGCGCCAGACCCCCGCGTGGTCACTTCTTGCAAGTCCCCTCTTATCGACTGCCAATGCCTTGCTTGACGATAATCGATAAATTATTTATTGTTAGTCGATAAATCAAGGTGGTGAACATGTCAAGGCCAGCCCCGTCATCCGCCGCGTTGCCGATCGCCTACGTCGTGCTGCGGATCCTCATCGTCGTGAACTGGTTGTTTGGCGCCGCGATCGTCACTCTGCTGGTCGCCATGCCCACCGAGCAATGGATCATGAGCGCGCTCGGGGTTCCTCCTTCGCCTGAGGGAGACCGGCTGATCATGGGCTTGCACGCGATAGCGGTGATCGGCCTCGTCACGATCCCGCTGAACTACGCCATGCTCAAACGGCTGCTCGCGATCGTTGAGACGGTTCGCGCGGGCGACCCGTTCGTCGCCGCAAACGCGTCCCGTTTGCAGGCGATCGCCTGGTCGCTGCTCGCGCTGCAGCTTCTCAGCCTCGCCATCGCCGCGATCGCCAAGACCGTTTCGACTCCGGCGCATCCGCTCGATCTCGATGCCGGCTTTTCGATCAACGGCTGGCTCGCCGTACTCCTCACGTTCCTGCTGGCCCGCGTGTTCGCGGAAGGCACGCTCATGCGCGAAGACCTCGAAGGGACGGTGTGACATGGCGATCGCCGTCAAGCTCGACGATCTACTTCACGATCGGCGGATGACGCTCACCGAGCTCGCGGATCGGATCGTGATGACGCTGGCCAACCTCACGATCCTCAAGACCGGCAAGGCGCGCGCGATTCGCTTCTCGACGCTCGATGCGATCTGCGGGGCGCTCTCGTGCCAGCCTGGCGACCTTCTCCGGTTTG
Organism: Acidobacteriota bacterium; assembly: GCA_020200025.1. Lineage (GTDB taxonomy): Bacteria > Acidobacteriota > Vicinamibacteria > Vicinamibacterales > UBA2999 > JAIVJN01. The sequence continues at coordinate 6,850 of JAIVJN010000306.1, forward strand.
AGGCGGAGCAAGCAGAACGCGAGCGACCGGCAGCGGCCAGCAAACGGAGCGCAGGCCGATAGATCGAGGGCGCACGCACCTTGTGAACCGGCACACACGACCAACACGCAAGTTCGGGGCGGCACCTGAC
>JAIVJN010000307.1 GCA_020200025.1 Acidobacteriota bacterium
GCTGTGGCTGGGCGCACGAGGTGGTCGAGGGCATCGACGGCATGGAGATCTCGAACGGCAGGCACGGTGAAGTCGAGCAGGCGCTTGCCATCTGGGACCGCTTGCTGACGAGCGGCCGCCGTATCGCCGCGGTGGGCTCGAGCGATTGGCATAGCGCCGCGACGCCCATCGACGTCGCCAACGTTCGCGTCTATGCCCGCGCCCTGACGGTGGACGGGATCCTCGGCGCCATTCGCCGCGGTCACGTCATCGTCATGCGGAGCGCGCGCGACCGAACCCCGGAGATCGTGGTCCGGGCCGGCGCACACGCCGCGCGCATCGGGGAATCGCTGAATGTGGCGCCTGGAACACCCATGACTGTGGAGGTCGCTGCCGCCGGTCTCGCTGGTGCGCGGCTGCGCGTCGTGGCAAACGGCCAACCTGCAACCGAGGTCGTTCTCGATGCCGCGGGACGGGCGCGCGTCGAACAGAGGGCCGAGTCAGGCTACGTGCGGTTCGAGCTGTATGCCGCCGACGGCATGCTTGTGGCCGTGACGAACCCGGTCTACCTGGTCAGCCTGTGACACCGCGCTGGCGCGTCTTCCTGATCGCTGCTGCGGCGCATGCCGGCTCGGCCGCGCTTTCCGTGGCCCAGCCACTCGTGACCCCGGTGCGGGTCGGCCGCGCCGACGCGCCCATGAAACTCACCGTCTGGGCGCAACAAGACTATTCTCACCTCGCGGCGCTGGCGCCGGTGGCCGACACGTTCCAGGCTGTGTTCACCAAATGGGCCGTGGCGAACCCGGGCGTGCAGCTCGAGGTGTCGATGATGCCTGCACTCGAGCAGCACAAGGCGAAGCTGCTGCTCGCGGCTGCGGCGGGCCGGCTGCCCGACGTCGCCTCAATCGACAGTTTCTGGCTGCCGTTGTTTCTCGAGGGCGGTCACCTGCAACCGTTGAATCCATATTGGCCCGACGCGCACCGCGCCGATTTTCTGCCATTCACGATCGACACGCTGTCGGACCGCAGCGGCAACGTGTACGGCGTCTGGCACGAGACCGATTGCCGCGCGCTGTTCTATCGCAAGGACCTCGTGCCTGTTCCACCGCAAACCTGGGACGAGCTCCTCGCCGTGGCGAGCCGAACCGCACGGGACCGCGGCATCGCGGGTTACCTGTACAACGCGGGTCGCTGGGAAGCGACGGTCTTCGATCACCTGCCGATGTTCTGGGCGCAAGGCGGCGAGCTGGTCGATCCCGACGGCCGCCCGGTCTTCGGGCTCGCACCGCATCGCGATCGTCTCGTACGCGTGCTGACGTTTCTCCGCGACACGGTGCAGAGCGGCGCCTCGCCACGCGCCGTGCTCGCCAGCAACGATTACAAGCAGTTGTCCGCCGCGGCCATCGCCGGCGATACGGCGATGTTTCTTGGGGGGAACTGGCAGATCAAGGAGCTCGAGGACGCGCTATCGCCGGAAGAGTTCGCCAAGTGGAGCGTGGCGCCGATCCCGCAGCTCGCCGACGGGCCTGCGCCGACCGGCTCGGGCGGATGGATCTGGGTAGTCTTCTCGAAGGATCCAGAGAAGCGGCGTGCCGCCGCACAGTTCATCCTCGACGTCGAGGCGCCTGACAACGCGGCGCGTATCAGTCAGGCGACCGGCCATCTTCCGGCCCAGCGCAGCGTGTACCGCGACCACGCGGCGTTCCAGGAAGAGCCCTTCAGGTTTTTCGGCAACCTGCTCGACGTCGCGCGCGCCCGTCCCGCGGTCCCGATCTACAACGTCATCTCGCGCGAGCTGCAGGTCGCGATCGGCTACGCCATCGAAGGCACGCGCTCGCCGGAGAGCGCGATCGACGAGGCCTTCCGTGTGGTGGTCGACGAGGACAGGCGCCGCCGCGCGAGCGTGCCGCGCCCCGCCGGCCGGGACCCGCTGGCGTGGGCACCGGGCGTTCTCGCCGCTCTTGTGGGAGGACTGGCTCTTCTGGGCGCAGGCGGGAGAGGCATCCGCATCTGGCTCATCCCCACGTTGGCTCTTGCCACCGTCTTTCTGCTCTATCCGATTCTCGAACTCGTGCGTATCGCGTTCACCGACCTTGGGGCGCCCGGCGGTCCGTACCGCTACACGTTGCATGGATTCCGCTCCCTGGCGGCGGATCCGCAGTTCTACGGCATGGTCGGCGTCACATTGATCTTCGTGCTGGCGTGCGTGTCCTTGCAACTGGTCTTGGGGCTTCTCCTCGCGTGGCTCTTCGATGCCGCGGAACGACGGCGGGTGATCGGCTCCCTGGCCGCCCGCGTCGCCGTCGTCAGCGCGTGGGTCATCCCGGGCGTCCTCATCGGCGTCATCTGGAAGATCCTGCTCATCGAGAACCGATCCGGCATCGTGAACTACTGGCTGTCGCAGGTCGGGCTGGGGCCCGCGCCCCTCCTCTCGTCGGGCTCGCTCGCGCTCGTGTCCGTGATCATCGCCAACACCTGGCGCGGAACGGCGTTCAGCATGCTGATGCAATATGCCGGGCTGCGACGGATCCCGCGCGAGCTCCATGAGGCGGCGGATCTCGAGGGGCTGAACGGATGGCAGCGGCTCCGCTGGGTGATCCTGCCCGCGGTCGCACCAGTCATCTTGCTCAATGTGCTCCTCATCACCATCTACACTCTCAACACCTTCGACATGATTCTGCCATTGACCGCCGGTGGCCCGGCGCGGCGAACCGAAGTCGTCTCGCTCTATATGTATCGCTCGGCCTTCTACGATCTCGATTCCGGCAAATCGGCCGCTATCGCCATGGTCATGCTCGCGATCAACGTCGCGCTCGCGTGGGGCGCCGTTCGTCTGATGATTCGCCATTCGTCGCCGACAGCCGGCGCCGCGACGGCGGCCGACACAGCGCCCGCGACGGCCGCGCCGCGACTGGAGTCGCTGTGACGAGAAACCGGCGATCGCTCAAGGATCGCGCGGCCGTGTTTGCGTATCCGCCGCAATGGATTCCGGAGAACCCGTCCGCATTCAACTACGTGTTCGCGCTGACGAGAACGCAGGTGCCGTGGTACCTGTGGAATAGCGTGAAGGTCTCGGCATTGGCCACAGCGCTCACGCTTGCCGCCGGTATCCCGGCCGCGTTCATTCTGTCGCGCGAACGCTTCCGCGGTCGCGGACCGCTCCTCGCCATGCTGCTGGCAGTGCAGATGCTGTCGCCCGTGGTGCTCCTGCTGCCGTTGTACTCCCTGATCGAGCGTCTGGAGCTCGTCGACACGCACCTCGGGCTCATCCTCACCTATGCAGCGATCCAGGTGCCCTTTACCGCGTGGGTGCTCAAGAGCTTCTTCGACGCCGTTCCGCCGGCGCTCTTCGAGGCCGCCCGGCTCGATGGTGCTTCACGACTGCGCACGCTAGGGTCCATCGCCGTGCCGCTCGTGGCGCCGGGGCTGGCGGCGACCGCCATCTTCAATCTTGCCGCCTTCTGGTCGGAGTTCGCGCTTGCATTGGTGCTCCTCGATTCGCAATCTCGCTTCACGATCCCACTGGGCGTCTTCAGCCTGCAGAGCGCCTACGAGACCGAATGGCAACTCGTGGCTGCAGCCAGCTTCATCGGTCTCGTGCCGATGATGTCCGCTTTCATCTTTTTGCAACGCTATTTCATCGCGGGCCTCACCGCGGGTGCCGTCAAGGGGTAATAGTGCAGACGCACATCGTTTCGCATACACACTGGGATCGCGAGTGGTATCTCACCTACGAGCAGTTTCGGTTGCGACTCGTCGGCCTCGTCGACCGACTCCTGGACATGATGGAAGCGCAGCCCGACTACCAGTACTTCCATCTCGACGGTCAGACGATCGTCCTCGACGACTATCTGGAGCTGCGCCCGCGCCACGAGCCTCGCTTACGCAAGCTGATTGCCGACGGGCGCATCCTCATCGGGCCGTGGTACGACATGCCCGACGAGTTTCTCGTCAGCGGCGAGTCGCTGGTGCGAAATCTCGCGTTGGGTCACCGCATCGCGCAGGGCTTCGGAACCGTAATGCCAGTGGGCTACTTACCAGATCTCTTCGGCCACGTCGCGCAGATGCCGCAGATCCTCCGCCACTTCGGCCTCGACAATGCCGTGTTGTGGCGCGGCTTCGGTGGACCACGCGCGGAGTACTGGTGGCAGTCACCCGATGGGTCACGGGTCCTGATGCTGCACCTGCCGCGCGAGGGCTATTGCAATGCCACGCGCGTCCACTTGGACCCCGACGCGATGCTCGATCGGGCGACCACAGCCATCAAGGCCGAGGAAGCCCGGACCGTCGTCGGCGAGATGTTGCTGATGAACGGCGTCGACCATGTCGAACCTCACCCGGTCATCCCCTCGCTGGCGCGTCAGCTCACCAAGCGGTTGGGCTCGCCCGTCCGCCATTCGACACTGCCGGCGTATGTGGCCGCCGTGCGCCAGGCGGTCGGGCAAGAGGGCGTGAGTGAGTCGCTGGAAGTAATCGTCGGCGAGCTGCGCAGCGGTGAGGATTACGCGAATCTCCTGCCCGGCGTGTTCTCGGCGCGCGTCTACATCAAGCAGGCCAACGCGAGGGTGCAAACGCTGCTCGAGAAGCGAGCGGAGCCGCTCGCCAGCTTCGCGTGGATGCTCGGCGCCCCCTATCCCGCAGAAGAGCTGCGCTATGCGTGGAAGACGCTACTGCAGAATCATCCGCACGACAGTATCTGCGGGTGCAGCATCGACCCCGTGCACGAAGAGAACATGACGCGGTTCGCCCGCGCTGAACAGGTCGGGCACGCGGTCGTGAACGACGCGGCCGACGTGATTGCCCGCGCCGCCCCGGCCGCCCCTCCCGCGACGCTGCGGCTGGTCGCACTGAACACGACGGGAACGCCGTTCGCCGGCGCGATCGTGGCGACCGTCGATCTTCCGTACGAGAGTGACGAGCCCAGACGGACCGTCGATCGCCAGGCACTCGACGCGCCGGTGCTGTTCTGGCCCAAGACGGCGCGCGTAAAATCGATCTCGTCGTCAGACGGACCCCCGGTGCCGTTCCAGGTGCTCGGCGAGGAAGAGGTCAGGCCACTGGTGATGAGTCGCTACGAGACGCCGTGGGTGCTGCGCGCCCGCAGGCTCCAGCTCGTGTGGCTCGGAGAGGTCCCCGCCTGCGGTTACCGAGCGTTCGACCTGTCGCTCTCGCCCGCCGACGATGGCGAGCACGAAGGTGCAGGCTCACGCACGGTTGCCGCAGTCGCTGGGCCGGTCCTGGCGAGCGCCGAGCGCTCGGCCGAGAACGACCACGTTCGCGTCTCGATCAACGACGACGGGACAGTCGACGTCGTGGAGAAACGAACCGGAATCCGCTACGAGCGGTGTGGCGAGCTCGAAGACGTTGGCGATGTCGGCGACGAGTACAACCATTCGCCGCCGCGGGCCGATCGGCGTGTCGCCTCGGCAGACGCGACCGGCGTCCGCGTCACGCGGCTGCATGCCGGACCGGTGCGTGTTGTCTTTCAGATCGATCTCACCTTGCCGCTCCCTGTCGCCGTGACGCCGGATCGATCCGCGCGTGCGACCGAACACGTAACGACGTTGGTCAGGCTCCTGGTGTCGCTCGACGCCGACTCGCCCAGGATCACCTGGCGGGTGAGCGTGGACAATCAGGCGCGCGATCATCGGTTGCGCATCGTGTTTCCGGCGGGTGCAGAGGCGATCACCCATGTGCGCGCGGAAACGGCGTTCGGGGTCGCGAGGCGCGCTGCCAGGCGCGCGCCGCCGGCGGAGGTCCGGATGGAGGTGCCGGTGAGCGATGGCCCAACGGCTTCCTTCACCGAGACGGGCGACGATCAGAGTGGGGTGGTGGTCTTCGGTGAAGGGCTGATGGAGTACGAAGCGACGCCCGGTGAAGGCGACCGCGGCGCGCGGCTGGGCCTCACGCTCCTCCGGTGCGTGGGCTATCTGTCCCGTGAGGATCTGGTCACGCGTCCCTCCGGCCACGCCGGGCCTGGCCTGGCGACGCCCGGCGCGCAGTGCATCGGCCGTCACGAGTTTCGCGTGGCATTCGAACCGCGACTGGAACCGCCGTCGAACGCCGCGCTCTTCGCTCGGGCGTCGTCCTTCGTCGCGCCTCCCCACGTCGTCCCTGCGGTCGGCTCCGGCAGTGAGCTCGCGCCGTCGGGCTCATTCTTGAGCGTCGAGACGTCACCGGGGGGCGTCGTGCTCAGTGCGTGCCACAAGTCCGAGGAGCGAGATTCGCTGATCGTCCGACTCTTCAACCCGGATGACGTCACCGCCACCGCGCGTGTGCGCACGGTGGATTCAGTGCGGCAGGCATTCCAAGTCGACTTCCTCGAGACACGCTCGAGCGAGTTGCCCGTTACTGACGGCACGGTACAGCTCGAGCTTGGGCCGTACCAGATCGCGACCCTGGAGCTAACAGCCCGTGGTGAAAGTCCCGGCGAGCATCGAGACCAGGGAGACGCCCCGGCACCCCAGCACGGCTGCCGCGCTGGGGACCCCGCCCCGCTGGCAAGGCGCGACGACTGAGAATATGTGGTCATATTTGAAGAAGGAGCAACGCAGCCCGCGGGGATGGATCACCGGTCGAATGCCGGCGGGACTTTCACCACGGGCTGCTCGGCCCATGGTCGCAAGGTAGGCATCGACCTCGACTTCGGTGCGGGGCCCAGGATGAAACGGGTCAGCTATGCCCGCATCTTGAAACAGGGCGCGCGTCTTCTCACGTATGCGTACCCAACCAGAGTCACCCGGTACATAGCGCCACCTCATCACCACTCGCGGAGAGCCGTCGTCGGCTCGACGCTTGCGGCGCGTCTGGCAGGAATATAGGTCGCGACACCAGGGCGACTCGCGGGTCGAGACGTACCGGGGCGCCCTGCGTTCAAAGTACGCGATCCGGCCGGCGTAGGGAACTGGCAGCGAGCCTATGGCGGTGCATGGCCATTGGATCGCATACGGGTGGACGTCACCGCGTACGCGTCGCATACCGGCGCCGATATACGACGAACGAGCGAACCAAGTCACAATCCCCAGCTACACGGCCTTCACGGCGGACTGAACGGTCTCGAGGTTCTGTTCCATGAGATTTCGCCAGCGAGCTTCCTGGAGCAGCCGTTGTATCGGCGTCTCGTGACTGGTGCACTCGTAGCGTTCGCCCATTGTCGGGTTCACACAATAGTCCATCACCCCTGGAAAGGCGTAGAGATCGTGGAGGCCGGCGTCCGGACGGAGACCGTTGCCCACCCGCAGACTGCGAGATAGGTGTCCGCTGCGGCGCGCTCGCTGACACCAGCATCGGTATGGTCACCCAAGCCGACCGCAATGGAATTTCCTGCCACGCCTCCGAAACACGTCTATAGAGATAAAGGTTGCACCCCGGAATCACTAACACCGCGTCGTCGAGCACCGGAGGCCGAATCGATCCTGTGGGCCGGAGGACAAGGAGGCTCTGTGGACCACTTACTGGACGAGCTGGTGAAGCTTGAACGAGGCGCGCTCGACCGCTGGATCACCCTAGATCCGGAGGGTTACCTCAGCCTGTACGATCCCGACGTGACCTACTTCGATCCAACCGCAGAGGCGCGAATCGACGGTCGCGAAGCGATGAGGACGCGCCTGGCACCAATGAAAGAACTGCGCCTTCCATTCACTTCGCCGCGATACGAGATGATCGGGGCCTCTGTCCAGCAAGTCGGCGAGGCGGCGGTTCTGACGTTCAATCTCGTGAACTACGGAACCATGCCCGGTGAAGGAGAACGACAGGATCGAGCGTGTCGCCGATGACCCGCGCGATGCGGCGTCTGGATAAGGCGGCAACGCGCGCTGCGCGAGAATCGCCGCCGCCTCGACGGAGTCACCGAACGGCGACTTCGGCGTGGTTCCATTCATACATCGCTGCGCACGTCGTCGCGGTCGCGATACCCAGCAGCCAGCCACCAAACGCCTCGCTTGCCCAATGGCGATCGAGATAGACGCGACCAGCGGTGGGAGCCAATGACAGACCAATCGCAACCGCAAAGGCGGGGCCCGGGGCGACGATTCCTTCGCGGGTCAGCACGTAGGCACTCGTGAGTGCGACGGCGCTCGATTCAAGCGCATGGCCGCTGGGAAAACTTGGCTCATGCGGGGACGGGTGCCCGGGCGGTGGCTTCTGGATGTGCGTCGTCTGTTCAAACAGGGCCGAACCGATGGCGGACACGGCAGACGCCACAGTCGGCAGGGCCGAGCGAATACCGGCGCCCTGACGCCATAACTGGATCGAGACACCGAGCGCCACCGGTCCATGCAGCCATTCCTTCCCGAGCGGCCCCACGACGGTGGCGACGGTGTCACCAGAATGCGTACGAACCGACTGTATCTGGTCGCGAAGGGCACGATCGCGGGCGCCGGGCTGCCGCCGGCGGATGGCGCAGGCTAGAACGACAAACGTCCCGACGGCGCCAGCAGCCGTCATCAGGAGAGCAACAGGAGACAGAGCACGCATGCGCTATCGCGGAAGCGAGTTCCATGCCGCCTTCGACAATGCATAGATTGCGAAGATTTGATCGCCTACCGCAGGAGCGCGTGCGGTCATGGTGGCGCGGATCATGTTCTTGTTCTGGAAAATGGAAAAGTACAGGACGATCGCCTGCTTACCGGCAATCTCGATCTCCTCCCACGGTTCACCGGCCGCCGGGATCGTCGCCGACAAGCGATCGATATCTGTCGCGCGCTTGCAGCGGGTCGGCCCGCGCCGGTCGTCAGGGACGGCGCGAGCAGACATACGAATGGCATCTACCGCGTCCGGGTCGCACTGCATCCGCGCGCGTCAGTCACCGTGAGCCGTTGCGGGCTCCAGATTTGCTCGACCTTCGTCAGCGTCGTGGTCACACCGGAGGCGTTGGCCGTGTACCGAATCTGCCGCGCGCCTTCGGCATCCGACGGCCAGCTTTCCACGGTCAGTGTGAGCGGATTCGCCGTACAGGGATCGGCCGGGGGTGGTGGCGGCGGCGGTGGTGGCGGTGGCGATTCACCCGAGCCGCCCGTCACCTCGAAGACGTAGACGATGGGACTCGTCCCGTAGATCGGACTGAAGTAGAACCGCCGCGTCGTCGGGTCATACGTGCCCGTGCTCGCCTGCGCGCGGCCATCATCTGGGAGACCGGGAAGCGTGAAGACCGCGTAGGGCTGCACTTGCCAACTGGCGAGCTCGCCGTTCTTCACGCGGGCGAGATCCGCCGCGTCGTAGAACCACGCGCGCCACTTGTACGGGTAGAAGTGGTTCCCGAAATCCCCTTTCGCCGGGTCGTTACAGCGCGCGCCCGTGTCGTAGCAGTAGCTCCCGAAGCCGTGGTTGCCGAGGAACATCACCGTCCGGGAGCCCGCGATGAGCGCCGCGGCCGCGATGTCGGTCGAGAGGTTGTACACCTCGTTTTGGCTATCGCCGCGCCGCAGTTCGTGCTCGAGTGGGTAGTAAATGAGTGGCGTCGCCGATACCGGACTGACGGCCCCAATCTGATTAGGATCGAAGGCGACGAACGCCGGACCACTCGACGTGCGCGAGACAATCGAGGTGCCCATCAGTCCGGTAAAGGCGGGTGCACCGAGCAAACCCTGCCACTCGGTCGGGATCGGTCCCATGTAGCCGCCTACCACGCCAGGATTCACGGTCCCCACGCGGACGGGGCCGACCACGTCGCCGGTCGTCGCGAGGGTCAGGCCTGACGAGATGTGCGACGTGCGCGCATCGCGGCCGCTGTCGTATTTTGAGAACGCCGAAACGACCAGGCGCGATCCGTCCACGAACGCGCCCCCCAATTGATAGCCGTCATCGGCCGTCGCGTCGATCTGGCTCCACCGGCCCT
>JAIVJN010000080.1 GCA_020200025.1 Acidobacteriota bacterium
GGGAAACGTTATGGCCGATGCCACTCGGATCAGTGTGCAAGACGCCCAGCGTCACGTCCGCGAGTCGGACGCGCTTCTCGTGTGCGCGTACGAGGATGAGAACAAGTGTCGTCGCATCATGTTGGACGGCGCCTTGTCGCTCGCGCAGTTCCAGGACCGCTTGCCGTCGCTGCCGAAGGATCAGGAGATCATCTTCTACTGCGCTTGACCGGCAGAAGCGACGTCGGCCGGTCAGGCCGTGCGATATCAAGGGCAGGGCTACACGAATGCCGTGGCGCTGAAAGGCGGGGTCGAGGCGTGGGAAGCGGCGGGGTATCCGATGGCGCATTGATGCCATCTCGGTCCCGGTTCTCGATCGCCGGCCACGCGGCCGCTCCTTCACCGCGATGCGCGCGGAAGACGCGGCAACAACCGTTCCCTCGTGCGCGCCGGCAAGCCGTCAGCGAGCTGGAGCTCACGACAGGCGCGCCGCGATCTGAATGTCGGCGCGTCGCTCGAACTCTCGAGGTCGCGGTGCCCATGCGTGGGCGCTGTTCTGCTAGGATGCTTGCCGACCCAAGAACAGGCCGGGAGAAGGCGCCCGGCTTGACCTGGTGCCACGCCGACAACGCAACCGCGTTGACGTGTTGAGACGCTGGTCAACCCGGTTGCTTGGACGAGCCGAATCGGTCGGTCTCGAAGGTGAGGTGACTTATGCGCGCCCTGTCGTTGATGATCGCCACTCTGATGACCGTTGCCATTGCGGGGTGCTCGACTCCTCCCCCGCCCGAGTTCTCCAAGACCGATACCGACAATATCAACAAGCTGATCCAGGACTTCGTGGCCAACTACAACAGCAAGGAGGCGGCAAAGCTCGCCGTGCTGTTCACGCCGGCTGGGACGGTCATGCCCCCAAACGCACCGTCCGCACGAGGTACCGACAACGTTCGCGACTACTACGCGTTTCGCTTCTCGCAGGGTGCGTCGGGCTTGGAGCTCGATGCCCAGGACATCGCCGGCCACGGGCCGCTCGCGGTCGCGAGCGGCGACTATCGGTTGAACATGGCACCCGAGGGAGGCCCTGTCCGCCGCGACCGTGGAAAGTTCATCTTCGTCCTGCGCGAGAGCGCCGACAAGTGGCAGCTCGATCGCCTGATGTTCAGTAGCGATTTCACCGAGCTCCACTAATCCCGTCGCTCACCTGAGCCGCGTAGGTAGGGCGGGCCTTCACGGCCCGCTTTGGCGCACCGTAAAGGTGCGCCCTACATCAGATCAAGTGAGCTCCGGTCTAGTTTTTCGGAGCGGCGCGGACCGCGTCGGCACCGCGTCCAAGCGGAGAATCGTTCAGGCGAGCGAGCAGATCGCGTGGATCGTCGTACACTTGCACGGCGCCAGCGAGCTCTCGATCGCTCCACCCGCCGCACCTGAAGGCGATACACTCCACACCCGCCCTGCCCGCTGCGGCGACATCGTAGGGGGTGTCACCAATCAGCAGCGCTTCATCCGCCTGTGCGCGTAGGCGACGCAAGGCCGCCATGACGATGTCCGGATCGGGCTTCGACTCGTCGGCGTCATCGCTGGACGTGGCGGCGTCGAGCAGAGCCGTTACGCCGGCGATATCCAGAAGCTGTCGCAGCTCGTCCTTTTTTGCTGAGCTTGCGGCGGCAAGAGCAAACCCGCGCTCTTTGAGCGTCGAGACCAGTCGGTAGGCGTCTGGCAACGGACGCAGCGCCGGCAGGTGCTCCGACTCGAAGATCTCGGCGCGCCGGCTGGCAATGCGCTTGCCTTCGGCCGACTCGGCCGACAGCCCACTGACGGCCGGCAGGAGCTTGTCGCCGCCCATGCCAATCGCGCGGCGCACGGCCTGCGGGTCCACGTGGCGCCCGGCCTCGCCGAACGCCTGGACCCACGCCTGCGCATGCGCGTCGTTGCTATCGACGAGCGTCCCGTCGATGTCGAAAAGAACGGTGGTGATCGCCATCTGTATAGGATTGTTCACCAAGAAGACATCGGACGGAAATGAAGTGGCGGCCGACGTTGAATAGAACCTCTATGAGCCTCATCAGCGACTTCCGTTTCGCGTTGCGGTCATTGGCCAGGATCAAAGGCGTCGCCATCACGGTGGTCGTCACGCTGGCCCTTGGCATTGGCGTCAACGCCGCGATCTTCAGCCTCGTTCGCGGCGTGCTCTTGCGGCCGCTCGCCAACCGCGACGAGGACCGCCTCATTTATATCCGCCAGAGCGCGCAGGGACTCACGACCGAGAATGCCAACTTCTCCGTGCCAGAGATCCAAGACTTGCGCGGCCGTGTGAAGACGCTGACCGCGTTCGGCGACTTCTCCACCATCGACTTCACGATGGTGGGTCTCGGCGAGCCTCGCGTGGTGCGCGCCGGCGTGGTCGGCGGGTCGTACTTCGAGGTCATGGGACTCAGTCCCGTGCTCGGACGTCTCCTCGACTCGAACGATGACGGGCCACAAGCGGCCGGCGCCGCCGTGCTGACACACCGCTTCTGGACGACCTCGCTCGAGAGCGACCCCTCGATCATCGGCCGAACGGTGAGACTCGGCGAACGCTCGGCGACCATCGTCGGCGTCGTCGAGCCGTCGGTTCCGTATCCGGCGGAGACCGAGATCGTGGCCAACGTCGTCACCAGCCCACACCATCTGGACGCGACGATGGTGACGGGGCGTGTGCACCGGATGACCGAGCTCTTCGGCCGGCTTGCGCCCGGAGTGGATCTCGACCGAGCGCGTGCCGAGTTGCGCGCCGTGCACGGGGCGATCCTCCAGGAACACCCCGAGGCGTATCCGCCCAAGGCCGACTTTCGCATCGACGCCGTTTTGCTGCGGGATCAGATCACCTCGCCTGCCAGAACCGTGCTCCTGGTCCTCCTCGCGGCCGCGTCGCTGGTCTTCATCATCGCGTGCTCGAACGTGGCGAACCTGATTCTCGCCCGCTCGGTGCGGCGCGAGGGCGAATTGGCGGTCCGCGCGGCGCTTGGCGCGAGTGCCGGCGCTCTGCGCCGAACGCTGCTGGCCGAGAGCCTGCTTCTCTGTGGGGCGGGCGCCATCCTGGGTGTCGTGATGGCGTGGCCGACGGTCGCCATTCTGGCGCGCTATGCCGCGCGCTTCTCGGTAAGCGCGCTCGATCTCACCGTCGATGCCGGGCTGCTCTGGGTGGGCGTGAGCTTGGCCGTCGCCGCCTCGGTCGTCCTGGCGTTCGTTCCGCGGCTGCCATCCGCTGAGGCGTCGACCGGGCTGGGGCTGTCGAACGGAAGCGTGCGCCTCACCCCGGGCACGAACCGCCGCTTGCGGCTCTTTGCCGTGACGCAGATCGCCGCATCGTTCGTGCTCTTGGCGGGTGCCGGAATGCTGCTGACGGCGCTGGTTGCGCTGCAGGCCGCGCGCCCCGGCTTCGACACGCGCAACGTGCTGGCGCTGAACGTGCCGGTGATGTCGTACGGGCGCACACCAGATCAGGTCGTCGCGTTTTACAGGGAGGCGATGCGGCGCATCGCCGAGGTGCCAGGTGTGGAACGCGTCGCGGTAGGCACCGCCGTGCCGTGGCGCGATGCGGGGATCTTCGGACCAGGATTTCAGTTCTCCGCGGAAGGATACGCCCGAGCGGACGGCGAAGAGGATCCGCGCGCGCGGTTCCGTACCGTGTCGCCAGGGTTCTTCGCAGCGCTCGGCGTCCCAATGACGGCCGGTCGCGATTTCACCGAAGCCGACCGCCGCGACGCCGAACCGGTCGTCATCGTCAGCCAAAGTCTGGCGCAGCGGCTGTTCCCGAATCAGGACGCGGTCAATCGCCGGCTGATGTGGACCGATCCCGTGATGCGATTCATCGACGTACGCACCGATCCTCGCCGCATCGTCGGCGTCGCCGCGGACGTAGACGATGAGAATGTCGTACCGGGCCCAGCCCTGACTGTCTATCACCCGATGGAGCAAGAGATTGGCGGGGTCGCCTCTTCGTCCACGCGCGAACCGATCCCTATACGCTGGTGCCCTCGATTACGCGCATCGTTCGGGACCTATCGGCCGACCAGCCCGTGGAGCACGCCGCCACCCTCGAGGATGTGCGCGCGGAAGTGCTCGCGCCGGATCGGCTGAATGCGCTCGTGTTTGGCGGATTCGCCGCCGTGGCGCTCACGATCGCCATCGTCGGCGTCGCGGGCGTCCTGGCATTCTCGGTGAGCGCGCGGACGCGCGAGTTCGGCATTCGGCTGGCGATCGGATCGGCACCCCGGCACCTCTTGACCGGCGTGCTCCGAGAAGGCGCCATGATTGCCGTCGTTGGCATCGCCGCCGGGGTCGTCGGCGGCATCATGCTGACACGGATCGTCGACCGCTACATCCAAGACATTCGCATCCCCGGGGCGCTGCCCATCGCCGGCGCCGCTCTGATCCTCGTCGCGGCGGCGATACTGGCGTCGTTGCTGCCCGCCGCACGCGCGTCACGGGTGGACGTCACCCAGGCCCTGCGATCCGACTAGCTCGCGTGACGGGTCCAGTCAGCCGTGTTCTACGAGCACCTTCGTTCTTTCAAGCGTCCTTCACGCGGCTGAGTGCTCGACCGCCGCCTGTCCGCCTGCGCGGCCCTATCGGGCCGCTCCGCCGTAGCTCTAGCGGAGGCTGGTCCGCGCGACCTCGCCGCCTGCTGATTGCCGCCTGCCGAGAGCAAACGGAGATTCAGCTGTCGATCTCTCGGCCCCTCGTTCGACGTAGAAATAGAGGACAGGAGCCGGCGGGACAGTCCGGCTCGCTCATGGAAGTGAGCCGCGGACGGCAAGGGGCCGGCCGCGCCTCAATACCGAATCAAGGAGACCGAACGTGCGATTCATGGTGATGGTGAAAGCGAACAAGGACACGGAGGCGGGCGTGATGCCCAGCGAGACACTCCTTGCCGAGATGGGAAACTACAACGAAGAGCTCGTGAAGGCCGGCGTGCTGCTGGCAGGCGAGGGGCTGCAGCCGAGCTCCAAGGGCGCACGCGTCAGGTTTTCCGGCGCGAAGCGGACGGTCATCGATGGCCCCTTCACCGAGGCCAAGGAGTTGATCGCCGGATTCTGGCTGATCCAGGCGAAGTCGAAGGACGAGGCCATCGAGTGGGTCAAGCGCTGCCCCAATCCGACGGGCGAAGACTCGGAGATCGAGATTCGGCAGGTGTTCGAGGCCGAAGACTTCGGCCCCGAGTTCACGCCGGAGCTGAGAGAGCAAGAAGATCGCATACGCGCCCAAGCCGAAGAGTTGAAGAAGAAGGCGGCTAAACCGTAGCCGAGGTGCGCCCCGTTCGACTTGCGCGGGGCAATTGAAGGTGGTGTGATCGGTAGCCGTGACGGCTACCGAGACACATCATGCGATCGAGGCGGTCTGGAGAATCGAGTCGCCGAAGATCATCGCTGGCCTTGCGCGAATCGTGCGCGACGTTGGCTTGGCTGAGGAACTGGCACATGACGCGCTGGTTGCGGCGCTCGAACAATGGCCGGAAGCGGGCGTCCCGCACAAGCCGGGCGCCTGGCTCATGGCCACCGCGAAGCATCGGGCGATCGATCTCTTCCGTCGCGCCAAGCGGCTCGAGCGCAAGCACGAGGAGCTGGCGTTCGGCTAACCTCGGAACCGGCGCTGCAGGATTATCACCTGTTGCCGGGCGTTTGCGGCGACCTGCTCAGCAAGCTTGGCCGGTTCGACGAAGCCCGCGCGGAGTTCGCGCGCGCGGCCGCGGTGACGCGCAACGGCCGCGAGCGCGAGCTGCTTCTCGAGCGTGCGAAGTCGTGCCAGGCGGTGTCTGATGCGGGCGCGCGGCGCTGACGATTTGCCGTTCGGGTCGCGTCCATAGGCCCGTGGCGAGCTCAGACCACGTGTCTTGGTAACGCCTGGTGCCACGAGTGGCGACGCGATGCCCAAACCGGCCCAATGGCACCTCATACAGGATTCGACGTTGGTTCTCATCGTGACCGAACGATTCGACCCGCATGTCGACTTCGTCGAACCGATCCTCGACGAACAAGGCATCCCTTGGCGCCGCTTTCACCTCGGCGACTTTCCGGCGAAGACATCCGCCGGTTACGAAATCGACGGTGATAGGGTCAGTGGCGAGCTGCGTGTGGGCGACGACGCCATTCGCCTCGAGGAGATTCAGGCGGTTTGGTATCGACGCACCGAAGCCGCAAGGCTGCCGGGCGGAATGAGCGACGCTGATGAGCAGCTTGTTCGGCGCGAGGCAACCGCGTTCATCCAGGGTCTGTGGCACCTGCTGAACGGTGTGGTGTGGGTCTCGAATCCCGAGGCTATTCGCGCGGCGTCGAGCAAGGCTGAACAACTCGTGCGCGCCCGCAGGTTCGGGTTCCGCGTGCCGCGAACATGCGTCTCGAACGATCCCGACCGGGTGCGCGAGTTCGTCGATCGCGTTGGCCGGGACGGCGACGTCATCTACAAACCGCACACGCCGATCTTCGTCGATCAACCGGACAGAAAGAAGGGCGTCGTCTACACGACACGGCTCGATCGGGCCGCCCTCGAGCGACTCGATGAGATTCGACTGGCGCCCGGAATCTTTCAAGCCTATATTCACAAACGCGTCGAGCTCAGGGTCACCGTGATCGATGACATGGTGTTCGCGTGTGCGATTGACTCGCAGGCAAAGGCCGACACGCAGACCGACTGGCGCGCCCACCGCTGGGACGATCCCACCACGTTCCCGCCGCACCGCGCCTTCGACCTGCCGAACGGAATGGCCGACGCCTGCCGTCGTCTTGTTGCAAGCTACGGCCTGATGTTTGGCGCGATCGACTTGATCGTCGATGCCACGGGGGAGTATTACTTTCTGGAGCTCAATCCCAACGGGCAATGGGTGTGGGTGCAGCAGGCAACGGGGCTCCCCATCCGAGAGGCCCTGTGCCGTGTGCTGCGTGGACGGAGTGGTCT
>JAIVJN010000308.1 GCA_020200025.1 Acidobacteriota bacterium
CACCGAGAGTGTCCTCCGCGATGGTGCGTGGAGGGTAGCGCTAATCGACGTTCGCGAGTAGTGAAAGGATGTCTACTTTTTGTCTCCGAGTTGTCTGTGCCGACGATGAGCTGTCGAGGCAACGCCCGGGTCGATCGGGCCGCTATTCTTCTCTTCGAGCTGAATCGCGACCGGCGCGGGCATCACCCGGCTCACGGGTGCGGCGTTCATGAGCGACGCGATTGCGTCGTAATCAGGAGTCGTCCCAGAGCGCGTGACACGCCGCCAGCGCGACGAGCGGGACGGCGTCTGCGCGAAGCGTCCGGCCGCCGAGGCGCACGGAAACGAGGCCGGCGTCCGCTCCTTGCGTGAGCTCGGTCTCTGCCCACCCGCCTTCCGGCCCGACGACCAGCGTGACCGCCGATGGTGTCGGGATGTCCCGGAGCCGTCTGACCGGCGTCTGCGCGCTCGGCTCCACGAGCATGAGCCCCACATCGGCGCGATCACGCTGGTCGCGTATCCACGCGGTGAAATCGCGCGCCGGCTCCACGGGCGGCACCACCGCGCGGCCGCATTGCTTCGCCGAGGCGACGGCAATGCGCTGCCACCGCCCGACGCGAGCCCTCCGCGCGGCCTCAGACGTGGACATCTCGGCGCGGGCCGACACGATGGGTTGGATGCTGCGCACGCCCATCATCACCGCATCGCGGATCACATCATCCATCTTGTCGCCCTTGAGCGTGGCGACGGCGAGCGCCATGGGCACACGCAGTTCAGCGGCCGCCGCGGCCGACGCGCCGATGCGAACGGTCGCGCGTCGTGACTGCACCTCGGCGACCACGCCGCACCATTCGCCGCCGATGCCGTCGAAGACGCGAACGTCGGCGCCGGGACGCAAGCGCAACACACGCCCGAGGTGCAGCGCTTCGTCTGGCGGTAACGCCACGATCTCCGTCGCGGGATCGAGATCCGGCACGAAGAATCGTGGCAGCACAGCGACATTTTAGTGCACGAGACAGGTGCGACAGGTACGACAGGTACGACAGGTACGACCAGGTACGACCAGGTACGACCAGGTACGACCAGGTACGACAGGTACTCGGGTGCGTCGGTACGCCAGAGCACCTTTGTGGCTGATGGGTACAGTTGGGACGGAAGCGCCGGACGCACCGCTCGCACCCGTCTTATATACTGGCCGCGGATGTTCTTTCGCGGCCAGACGGTCGGCAAGTACCGCATTCTTTCGCCGCTCGGCAGCGGCGGCTTCGGATCGGTTTACCTGGCCGAAGACACGTGGATCGACAAGAAAGTCGCGATCAAGGTACCGCACCGTCAGAATCTCGATTTCGGCGAGCTTCTGCACGAGCCGCGTCTGCTGGCCAGCCTCAGTCATCCGAATATCGTCACGGTCCTCACGGCCGAGAAGCAGGACGACGTCTTCTTCATCGTGATGGAGTATGTCGCCGGTCAGACGCTCGAGAGCATCATCGATCGCGAAGGGGCGCTCGATCTGAGCCGCACCCTCGACTACACCTGCCAGATCTGCAATGCCGTGGATCACGCCCACCGGCACGGCGTCATCCACCGCGACCTTCGTCCCGGCAACGTGCTCGTCACCGAACACGGCATGGTGAAGGTCGCCGATTTCGGCACGTCGCGCTTTCTCGAGATCGCCGCCCACGGCACGACCGTTATCGGCAGTCCGCCCTATATGGCGCCCGAACAGTTTCAAGGCAAGGCCGTGTTCGCCTCGGACCTCTACTCAGTCGGCGTGACGATGTATCAAATGCTGACGGGAGGGTTGCCGTACCACACGCCGTCGCCCGCGGATCTCGAACGGCTCATGCGCGGGGAGCTCGCCTCACCGCCGCGGCTCAAGAACCCGAAAGTGCCACGAGCGATCAACGACATCGTCGTGCGGGCAATGGCGCCCGACGCGCCGAGTCGCTACCAACGCGCCAGCGACCTTCTCGAGGCCGTGCTCGCGGCACGGCCGGCGACGTCACCGCGTCGTCCGTGGCGCGCGGCCAAGGTGACGGCCGGCGCCGCGGTTTCAGACGAAGTGCAGGACATTCACGCCCGCCTCAAGGCACGTGAGAGCCCCCAGCCTCGATTCTGCTGGAAATGTCGCAAGTCGCTGCACGCGCGCGCCGACCAATGCCCGTTCTGTTCGGAGCCCCAGTAGTCCTCGCAGAAACGCGGCATTCACGCCGGATATCCGCGCACCCGTCCAGCCCGGATGGTCGACGAGCAAGGTTCATGGTCTCGCCCGGCAGGTTTCATCGATCCAGCCAAGGGCGTTGCCCTTGATATCCTGGTCGCTCCCGCCCCTTGGCTGGTTCTCGTAGCTTTCTCGGCGCGCTCCGCGCGCCTGGACCGTCATGCGGGTCGATAACGAGTACAGAATTCTCGTTACGGGCCGCATAGCGGTCGAAAGCGGACACGGCGGCCGCCGCAAAACGGCATAATGAGCGCTCAATCCTTAACCTGTGTGATCCGCGGGACGGTCGGAGGGATGTCGGCGTGAGTCGTCTCGATCGATGTCACTGGCGCGGAGGAGGGCGACATGGCGTTTAGCACGACGGCGAAGGTCTGGATGAACGGCAAGCTGATCGAGTGGAAAGACGCCACGATTCACGTGGCGGCCCACGTCATTCACTACGGGACGGGTGTCTTCGAAGGCATCCGCGCCTACGACGCCGGGGGCGTGCCGAGCATCTTCAGACTGCCCGAGCACATGCGCCGGTTCGGCGATTCGTGCCGCGTTTACCGCATGGATCCCGGCTACACGATGGACGCGCTTTCCGACGCGGTGGTCGAGACCGTCCGGGCCAACGGCTTCAAGGCGTGTTACATCCGCCCGCTGATCTACCGAGGCTATGCGCAGTTGGGCGTCAACCCCCTGCCCTGCCCCGTCGACACCGCTATTCTGGTCTGGGAGTGGGACGCCTATCTCGGCGACGAGGCGATCGAGCAAGGTGTGGACGTCGGGGTGAGCTCGTGGACGCGTCTGGCGCCCAACACGCTGCCGGCAATGGCCAAGGGAACGGCCAACTACGCCAATTCCGGTCTCATCAAGATGCAAGCCGCCCTCGACGGCTACGCCGAAGGCGTGGCGCTCGACGCGGCGGGCATGGTGAGCGAGGGCAGCGGGCAGAACCTGTTCCTGGTCCGTGATGGCACGCTCTATACGCCGTCCCTGACCTCCTCGATTCTGCAAGGCGTCACACGTGACACGGTGCTTGTGCTGGCAGTGAAATAGGAATCGGCGCCCGAAATGAGCGATAGGTTGGACAGGTGCGACGGGTGCGGTAGGTACGTGGGTACTTAGGTGCCAGTGCAATGGGTGCATCGGTGCATGGGTGCCAGTGCTGTGGGTGCTTCGGTGAGTTGAGTGTAGGTGCGACGCACCGCACGCGTCGCACCCGAGTACCTGTCGCACCCGCACCTAAGTACCTGCGTACCTGTCGCACCCACCGCACCTGGATCGACGCGAATGCATGTCAACGATCTGCTGAAGATGGCCGTCGAGCGCGGGGCCTCCGACCTGCACCTCAAGGTGGGAAGCGTTCCGCAGTGCCGCATTCACGGCAATCTCGGCTCTCTGACCGACGAGTTCCGCGTCGACCACGAGGCGATGGTGGAAATGGCGGCCTCGATCATGTCGACCGTCCAGCGCCAGCGCTTCAAGGATGCGCAGGAAGTCGACCTCGCCTACAGCGTCAAAGGGCTCGGTCGCTTTCGCTGCAACGTCTTCCAGCAGCGGGGCACCATCGGCATCGTCATCCGCGTCATCCCGTTCGGGGTGAAGAGCGTGAGCGATTTGGGGCTACCCGAGGTGCTCAAACGGGTCGCGAGCGAAGAGCGTGGCCTCGTCGTGGTGACAGGGACGACGGGCAGCGGCAAGAGCACGTCGCTCGCGGCCATGATCGATCACATCAATGAGACGCGCGCGTCGCACATCATCACCATCGAAGACCCCATCGAGTATCTGCATCGCGACGTCAAGTCGGTGATCAACCAGCGCGAGGTCGGCAGCGACACGCGCTCCTTCGCCTATGCGCTCCGCAGCGCGCTGCGTCAGGATCCGGATGTCATTCTGGTGGGTGAAATGCGCGATCTCGAGACGATCGAGACCGCGCTGCACGCCGCCGAAACGGGTCACTTGGTGTTCTCGACCCTGCACACGCTCGATGCCACCGAAACGATCAACCGAATCATCTCGGTGTTTCCGCCGCATCAGCAAAAGCAGATTCGTCTGCAACTGGCGACCGTTCTTCGCTCCGCCATCTCTCAGCGCCTCATGCCGCGGGCGGATGGCGGCGGCCGCGTGCCAGCCGTCGAGGTGCTCGTCACCACCCCTTTCATCAAGGATTGCATCGTCGACAAGGACAAGACGCACCTCATCCAGGGCAGCATCGCTCAAGGCACGTCGCAGTACGGGATGCAGAGCTTCGATCAGTCGATCTTCAGTCTTTACTCGCGGGGGCTCGTGACCTACGACGAAGCGTTGCGTTGGGCATCGAACGTCGACGAGTTCAAGCTGAAGGTGCAAGGGGTGTCGATGACCTCCGACATCGCCCGCGATCAGATGGCGAGCACCGTCTTCACGTCGCGCACGGCGGCGCAACAGCCGGAGATCACCCGGTTCGGGAAATAAGAGACAACACGACGATCACGAAGGCCACGACGAAAGGCGGCTTCAGGCCTCGTCGACGGTCGGACCGCCGCGGGCCCGCAGGCGCCTGAAGATGGCAGCCGCCTGGAAGCCTTGGCCGAGCAAGCCGCGCACGATGCGAGCGATGGCGGCTCGGTCGAGCGATGCAGGCGCGGTGCCTTTGAGACGGCGCTCGAGCGCGCGATCAAGAAGCGCTGTCTCGTTCAGTTCGCCAAAGACCTCGTCAACGGCCTCGGCCGCGAGGCTGGCATCGATGCCGAGCGATCGAATGCGTTGGAGGGCCCTGCCCCTCCCTCGCTGACGCACCGCGCCCTCGAACCTCGCCACGGCGCGGGCCACTCGGGCGTCGTCGAGCGCCCCGTCCCGCTTGAGCTTCTCGATCGTCGATTCGACTTCTTGCGCCACGCACTCGCGTCGAACGAGCCGCACCCGGAGCTGCGCTTCTGACAGGTCCCGCGCCGCGAGCAGCCGCAGGGCGATGGTGTAGACGTCAGCCATGGACCGCGAGGGTTCAGCATACTCCCCTGAATTCCCTTCGTGACCTGCGTGGCCTTCGTGTTGGCCGTGACACTCCGGTCGTGGCGCGGCACCGCCCGCTAGAATAGAACCATGCACCCGAACGAGATCCGCGCGTCGTTTCTGCACTACTTCGAGCGGAATGGACACCGCGTCGTCGCCAGCTCGCCGCTGGTCCCCGGCGACGACCCGACGCTGCTTTTCACCAACGCCGGCATGAATCAGTTCAAGGACGTCTTTCTCGGGCGCGAGTCGCGCGACTATCGGCGAGCGGCCTCGGCGCAAAAGTGCATGCGGGTCAGCGGCAAACACAACGATCTCGACAATGTGGGGCCGTCGTTGCGCCATCACACCTTCTTCGAGATGCTTGGCAATTTCTCCTTCGGCGACTATTTCAAGCGCGACGCGATTCCGCTTGCCTGGGAGCTGCTGACGAAGGAGTGGGGACTCGATGGGGGTCGCCTCTATGCGACCGTGTTTCGTGGCGAGGCGGGCATTCCGCGCGACGATGAGGCGTATGGGATCTGGCGTCAGTTCCTTCCGTCCGACCACGTCGGCGAGCTCGGGACGAGCGACAACTTCTGGGCGATGGGCGAGACGGGCCCTTGCGGTCGATGTTCCGAGATCTACTACGACCGCGGCGATCACGTGGCCGGCAGCGGCGTGTTCATTGCCGATGTCGAAGCCGGCAGCGAGCGGTTCGTCGAGATCTGGAACAACGTCTTCATGGAGTTCAATCGCCAGCCTGGCGGCGCTCTCGAGCCGTTGCCGGCGCCCTCGATCGATACCGGCATGGGCCTCGAGCGCGTCAGCGCCGTGATGTCGGGTGTGCTATCCACCTACGACACGGAGCTCTTCACACCCATCCTGGTGGCGATCGGGCAGCTCGCCGGCACGACGCACCGCGGCACCATGGAGCCCACCGACGTCTCGATGCGCGTCGTCGCCGACCACATCCGCGCCACCTCGTTTCTCATCGCCGATGGTGTCGTGCCGTCGAACGAATGGCGCGGCTACGTGCTTCGGAAGATCATGCGGCGCGCAATGCGCCATGGCCGCAAGCTAGGCTTGCACGAGCCGTTTCTCTTCCGGCTGGTCGACGTCATCGTGCAGCAAATGGGCGCGGCTTACCCTGAATTGAGGGCGAGTCGAGATGCCATCGTTCAGGTGGTTCGGAGCGAGGAGGACCGCTTCGATGCGGTGCTCACTGGAGGATTGCCGCGGCTCGAAGACGTGCTCGAGCGGGCCAGCCGAGGATCGAGAGTCGTGCCCGGCGACGAGGCGTTCCGCCTGTACGACACCTACGGCCTGCCGAGGGATTTCATCGAGGACCTGGCGAGCAATCAGGGGCTCGCGTTCGACACCGCGGGGTTCGAGCAGGCCATGGAAGCCCAGCGCGACAAGGCTCGCGCAAAAAGCGGGTTCGATGGCCCAAAGGCGGAGAGCTTCTCGCTGGCGTCGGACGCCGCGCGCGACACATTGCGGCAGGCCGGCGATCCCTTCGAGGGCTACACCAGCACGACTCTACAGGGGCTGCCGATCCTCGCGCTGTTCGACACGGAGAAGCGTCAAGTCGGGACACTGCCGGCGGGCGCGAGCGGATATGCGGTGCTACCCAAGAGCCCGTTCTATCTCGAAGCGGGCGGCCAGGTCTCGGATCAGGGGTGGCTCGAGACCGCGGACGGTGGTCGCTCGCGCATCAGCGGCGTCGTTCGTCTCGGGCCAGGCCTGCCGCGTGCACATCGGATCGAGCGGGCCGAGGCGCCGCTCGGCGAGCGGGAGATCGTCGCGGCGATCGTGGATATCGATCTGCGTGACGCCACGCGGCGCAATCATACAGGCACGCACTTGCTGCATGCCGCACTGCGCAAGATCCTGGGCCCGCACGTGAAACAGGCGGGCTCGCTCGTTGCCCCCGATCGGCTCCGCTTCGACTTCGTCCATTTCAGCGCGGTCTCACCGGAAGAGCTCCGGGCGATCGAGCGGCTGGTCAACGAAGAGATCGTTCGGAATACGGTCGTCAACACCGCACTCCGCGACACGCAGGAAGCGATTGCGGCGGGCGCCATGGCCCTCTTCGGCGAGAAGTACGGCGACAAGGTGCGCGTCGTGTCGGTTGGTGATGGTCATTTCAGCGTCGAGCTGTGTGGCGGGACGCATGTTGCCGCGACCGGCGACATCGGCGCGTTCGTGATCCTCGAGGAATCCGGGATCGCTGCCGGAGTGAGGCGCATCGAGGCGATCACCGGGCTCGGCGCGATCGCCTTCCTGCGCGACGAGCTCGACGAGCTGCACGCGGCGCGCGCCGAGACGAACGCCAAGCGCGGCGAGCTGCCCTCGTGGATCGGTGGCCACCGGACGTTGCTGAACAAAGCTCTCAAGGAAGTCCAGCAGCTCAAGACCAAGCTCGCCCTCGGTGGTGGTAGCCAGAGCGCCGAGGGCGACCAGGTGCAGGTCAACGGCGCAACCCTCATCACGCGGCATGTCAACGACATCGACAAGGCCTCGCTCCGGAGCCTGGCCGATAACCTGAAGTCAACGCTCCGAAGCGGCATCGTATTCCTTGCGGGATCGACCGCCGACGGCAAGGTCAGCATCATCGCGTCGGTGACGCCCGACCTTGTCGGGCGCGCTCCCGCGGGTCAGCTCGTCAAGCAGCTCGCGCCCATTGTCGGCGGCGGCGGCGGCGGGCGGGCCGACTTCGCGGAAGCCGGCGGCAAAGACCCCGCGAAGATTGACGAGATGCTGGCCGAAGCGCGCAAGCTCGTGCCGACCCTATTGTCGCGGCGCTAGGTTGCCGATAACGGTGGTGGGAATTCCCACCCACCACCTTGCGCATTCTTGCACTCGCTGTGCTCGTCGGCCTCGCTTCCGCGGCTCGCGCCGAGGCGCAGATCTACGCCTGGAAGGACGCGAACGGCAACATGGTGCTCTCCGATCGATCGCGCCCGGACGGCGGAGAGGTGCGAACGTTCGAGGTGCCGGGCACGCAGACCGTGCGGGTCACCAAAGCGGAAGAACGAGTGACCGGCAGCGGCAGGGCCCGCTTCGACGACATCATCGACGAGCATGCCCAACTGCACCGCGTGTCGCCCGCCCTCATCCGTGCTGTCATCCAGCTCGAGTCGGGCTTCAATCCGTGGGCGGTGTCGCCCAAGGGTGCGTTGGGGCTCATGCAGTTGATGCCGGCCACCGCGCGCGAGTTGGGTGTGGACAATCCGTTCCATCCGGCGCAGAACATCCGCGGTGGCGTCACCTACCTTCGCCGTCTCCTTGATTTGTACGATCAGGACGTCCCGCTCGCGCTGGCCGCCTACAACGCCGGCCCGGGCGCGGTGGCTCGCTACGGCGATGTGCCACCTTATCGAGAGACGCAGGAATACGTGCGCCGGATCACGACTGCGACCAGGCCCGCCCCACCGCCGCCGCCGAGCGTCATCTACAAGTGGCTGGATGTCGTCAACGGTCGGCCGATCGTGCGATACGGCAACAAGCCGCCGGCCGGCACCGCGCACGAGGTGGTCGGACGGCGCTAGTGGCCCGTACCACCTAGGGCTGCCGTCTGCGAGCGCCATTGCCCGCGGCAAGAGCGGCATCCTTCTGCTTTCCTGTCCTCACTGCTCCTGGTCGGTATCTGAGATGTCAGCCTCGTGCACGGCGGGCGCGAGCGATGCCGTCAGCAGGAGGCGGTTGCTGCTCGCGAATCCGCTGCGGCGATAGACACGCTGCGCTCCTTCATCGTCGGGATCCGATTCGACGAACAGGGCGCGGACGCCGAGAGCGACGCAGGCGTTGCGGACTTCGGCAAGAGCCGCCGCGGCAAGTCCGCCCCGCCGAAATCGCTTCCGCACGAACAGGTCGTCGACGAATCCGCGAAGGCCGCCGTACTCTATGCTGAAGCTGACGGTGAGCACCACGTAGCCGGCCGGTTCCCCGTCGCACTCGATCAGCCAGACACGACCCAGCCGCTCATCGGCGAGCAGCGCATGGAACGTCCGGATGGCCGCTGCCTGCGGCAGCGGATAGCCGGACTCCGCGTAGAATTCCGCCATGAGCGCGACGAGCTGGGGCACGTCCGATACTTGGGCGACCCTGACTGCGGTAACGGTCATTCGCACTTGTCTCGCGCGCTCCGCGCACTGGCGCCCTCGGCGCTACTGCGGATCCCGGTCGCCGAGCGGACCCACGCCACCCTTGTACTTCACGTCCTGAAGCTGCACTGAGATGCCGTCCGGGTCCGTCAGATACAGCTCCTCGGTGTCGCCGCGGAGGCGAATTCTCGCCTTCACGCCACGATCGGTCAGCGTTTTCAGGACCGCGCCGGCATCGAAGTTCTCGAGCCCGAAGCAAACATGGTTGATCGAGCCAGCCGTGGCACCGCCTGGCGTCGGATAGATGCCGAGGAATCCCGCGCCCGCGCTCAGATTGACGCCGGGATCCTGCCGCGTCAGCACCGGCATGTTGAAGAGTCCCTGGTAGAACTCCACCGACTTCTGGACGTTCGGCACGAAGATGGACGCGTGGTTCAATTGCTTCACGGCGCCGACGGGCGCCTGAGCGTCGCCGCTGTGCGGTAGCGCCGCGAGGATCGCGGAGAGCGCACCGACCAGCTCGCGGCGCGAGATGTGGCCATGCTCGTAGTGATTCAACAACTGGTCCAGGCTCGCGCTCATCGGATCCCCCTCGAAAGGAACACGTCGACCTCCGGGTTCAACCACGCGTGTGGCCCGACGGATGATTCTATCTCTCCTCTGTCTTCGGACTCGGGCGTGGCTTTCGTTTCGACCAGTTCTCGACGGTGAGTCCTGTGAAGCGGGTAAAATCCCTGGTGTTCGTGGTGACCAGCGTGAGCTGGTGTACACGCGCAATCGCCGCGACGTAGGAGAGCTCGTGCCAGACAGGAGCCGCAATGGCACATTCCAGACCGTGCTTCTCGAGGCGCTCGAGAATGGCCGGGTCCGGAGTCTTCGAGATCGGAGTAGAGACGATGTTGGTGTGGAGAAGATACCGGAGGATCACAGCGACACCTTGCGCCCGGCAGTCTTGTCGCGCGTCGCGGCACCGAAGGCATCATTGAGACCGATTTCCTCGAGGGAGTGTTCGCCGAGGAACGTGCGGTAGGCATCGCCAAAGTGCAGACGCTTCCCGCGAAGCCGTTCGAGCTGCCGGCTCGAGACGACGATTGCAACCGGTTGGCCTCGACGGGTCAGCTCGACTTCGTTCCCAGCCTCGGCTTCGTCAACGATAGTGGCGAGGCGAGATCTGGCTTCGGCGATGGAGTATCTGGGTGACACGACGCAAATGTACATCTAGATGTACATAAGCGCAACCGCTGCTAACCTCCACACAGCCGCTCTTCCCCCTCGACACGGACGGCGTCATGACAACGCCGGGAACGTTTCATTACTCGGCCACGGCGGACGGTCAGCGGTTCCTCGTCAACACGGTTGTCAATCGGGGCACGCCGACGATGACGATTGTTCTGAACTGGACGGCCGCACTCGAAGAGCGGTGAGCGGCCAGCGAGGCGCCTCCACCGAGCCGAGTCCGAACATCATGGTGGGCACACGAAAAGCCGACGCGCGTGTGACATCACGCGATACGCTGCGTACACTTGGCCTATCCCGTAGCTCGCTCGAGACGGGCACGCAGGTCGGGCCTTCATGGCCCGCCCTCGGCGCACCGTAAAGGTGCGCCCTACATCAGTCACACGGACGGCCGATCACATCAGAACGATCACGGCTCCGCGAACCTGGATATGAATCGAATCATCCATGTTCTCATCGGTCAGCCTGACCCGGCAGACGATCGTGTTCTCGCCGCGCACGCCCACCGAGACCATGAACTGACCCAACGGCCGGTCGGTCAGCGTGTTGCCGTTGACGAACGCCCCGTTGACGAGGTTGAGCACGACGACGAATCCTGATCCGCGTGGTCTGGTGAACTGGCGAGTCTGCTCGAGTGGTCGCCCTGGGAGCAAGTGGCCCGTGCCACCAGGCTCGAAAAAGTCGAAAAAGAAACCGACGACATCGCTGATTTGAGCCATGACCTTCCCCTTCGCTCAAGGCCACCCCGGCGGCCTGAGAGCCTGCCGCGCGCGATCAGCGGTCGAGTACTCTCCCAAGCATGAATCCAAAGGCTGCGGCCACGAGCAATGCAGCAACCGGATTGCTTTGAACAACCGGCTGCACACCGTGTGTCTGCGCGACGGTCGGCAGCGCGAACTGCACGAGATCCGCATCGCTGACCTGCACGAACTCCGCGCGGGACGCGCCTTCGGGTGGGACGTTGGAGGACTCTTGCGGCTGCATCGAGACTCCTTTCTCGTGGAAGGGTGGAGCATTCCTTCGCACAGCGAGCGGAAGCCTACCACAAGAGATGTGCCTTCGCGTGAGCACGCCTGTAGTATCATTCTTGTTTCGGTAACGGTCCCCAGGAGAGGTCTGTACACGTGGCCAAGAAGAGCAAGTCGGCGCTCAAGGCACTGCGCCAGAACATCGTACGCCGCGAACACAACCGCGAGCAGCGGGCGAAGCTGCGCACCGGACTGAAGGCGATTCGCAACGCCATCGACGCCAAGGATGCCACCGAGGCGCGGGCGAAGCTGACGGTCACCCAGTCGCTTGTCGACAAGATGGCCGCCAGGGGCATCATTCACCGCAACACGGCCTCCCGCTACAAGTCGCGACTGACGGCTCACGTCGCTGCCATCAAGTAGGGCCCAACGGCGAAGCGATCCCATCCGAGCGAAGCGAGGTCCTACCTGGTCCTCCGTGAGCAAACCTCTTGCGCTCGGCCTCCGTCTAAGTCTATATAGGTAGTGATCGACGGAGGGTTCTGTGCGTCTGACCTATCCCACCGCGCTCGTACTCCAAGCCCTGCTGCACGGCCGCCACCACGGCTTCGACATCATGGATGCGACCGGGCTCGCCAGCGGCACGGTCTATCCCATCCTGCGACGCCTCGACGCCGAGGGGCTTGTCCGCTCCAAATGGGAGCCGCACGGCACAGCGCGCCTCGAGCAACGTCCGCCTCGCCGCTACTACGAGCTCACCGGCGGGGGCGCCGCACTCGCGCGCGAGGCGGCCACGCGCTACCGCGCCCTCGACCAGGTCGGCCCGGCCGCATCCGGTCTGCTGAAGACGCAGGGATGACGCCATGGATACATCCTCGCGCCGCCGAGGCCTGACGCTCGCTCAGTGGATCGTTCGCTTCGCGGCGCCGCTGGCGCCAGCCGACCTGCGGGACGAGTGGAGGCAGGAATGGGCGGCCGAGCTGGCCGCCCTGCAGGATCTCCCGCCTGCCCACCGTCGGTCCGTCCGCCGTGCCCTCGGCGCATTTGCCGACGCGCTCTGGCTGCGCCAGCGAGGCGCCGCCGACTTCGACTGGATCGACGATCTCCGCCACGGCTGGCGCCAGCTCACTGGCCATCTCGCGTTCGCGGTTACTGCCGTCGGCATCCTCGCCGTCGGCCTCGGCGCGACCGTCACGATGTTCAGCGTCACCGACCAGGTGCTCCTGCGCTCGCTTCCCTATCCCGATCCGGATCGCATCGTCACGCTCTGGGAAACGCGAGGTGATGACGCGGCGCTGCTCGAAGCGGCGCCGGCCAATTTTCTCGACTGGCGCGAGCGCGCCACCTCCTTCGAGTATTTGGCCGCCGCCGATCCGTCGAGTCTGGGGTTCACCGGTGGGTCACGGCCTGAGGTGTTCGCCTCCGCCAAGGTCACAGCCGGGTTCTTCGAGAGCTTCGGTGTCCGCCCCATTCTGGGGCGGTTCTTCACCGCCGACGAGTATCAAAAGGGCAAGGACCAGGTGCTCGTGCTCGGCGAAGCGTTCTGGCGCCAGCGGTTCGGCGCCGATCCGAGCATCGTCGGGCGCGCGCTGTCCTTCGAGGATGGACCGCAGGTCGTGGTCGGTATCGCCCCCGCCGAGTTCGAGCCGCGACTCCTCGGCACGGCGAGTGGGCATCGCAACATCTGGGCGCCGAAGGTGATTGAAGAGTGGGAGCCGCGTATCCGCTCGAGCAACTTCTGGGGTGTGGTTGGCCGGCTCAAGGCCGGTGTCTCTCTCGAGACCGCACGTGCCGAGCTCCAGTCGGTGGCCAGGCAGCTTGCGGTCGAGTATCCACGGACGAACCAGCGGACCGGAACGCGCGTGCTTGCGCTCCGCGATCACCTTGTGGGCAACGTTCGCCTGGCCGTGGCGCTGCTGACCGCTGCGGTCGTCATGGTGCTTCTGATTGCCTGCGTGAACGTGATCAATCTGCTCCTGGCGCGAGGCTCTGCTCGCGCGCGCGAGCTCGCCATCCGGGTGGCCCTGGGTGCACGAAGGGGACGAATTGTCCGCCAGCTCCTTACCGAGACCCTGCTGCTCGCCGCGATGGGTGGTCTTCTGGGCACACTGCTCGCACAGTGGACGCTCGCTGGTCTGGCTCGACTTGGCCCGCAGTCCGTACCGTGGATCGACACGCTGCACATCGATCTACGCGCCACCGCGTTCGCAGCCGTAATCACCCTCCTGGTTGCGTTGCTCTCGGGCGCACTACCGGCTTGGCGCACGGCGATCGCTGGACTCCAGTCGGCCGGTCGTGCTACGACAACTGCCGATCCAACGCAACATCGTCTACGCTCGGCGCTTGTCGTCGCCGAGATCGCCCTCGCACTCATCCTGGTGTGCGGCGCCGGGCTCCTGATCCGGAGCTTTACGAGCCTGCTGAGCGTTGACCCAGGATTCCAACGCGACCACGTGTTCGTCCTGCAGGTGTTCGCCTACGATCACAATCCGACTCCCGCTCGGTTGAGAGCCTTCTTCGACCGGTCGACGGAACGTCTTCGCGCACTTCCTGCTGTACAAAGCGTCGGCGCCGTGTCCGCGATGCCCTTCATCGAAGCGAACATCAACATCCAGGGCGAAATCGCCATCGTGGGGAGGCCGCCGATCGGACCCGACGCCGCCTCACGCGCACATCTCACCATCGTCACGCCAGGCTACTTCGAGACGCTGCGCATCCCGCTGAAGCGCGGCCGGTTCCTCGACGCACGTGACGGGGCCGAGACGATACCTGTGGCCCTCATCAGCGAAGATCTGGCGCGGCATCACTGGCCGCCCGACGACGACCCGATTGGAGACCGTATTCGCGCGGGCTTGTCAGGTCGCCCGATTGAGGTCGAGGTCGTGGGTGTGGTCGCGTCGCTCAAGCACGACTCGCTCGACGGCGCCGCGCGCGATGAGATCTTTCTCCCACACGCCCAGGTTCCGTTTGGGTCGATGACGTTCACGGTCCGCACGACGGGTGATCCGACACTCCTCATCGAGGCGGCAAAGGCCGAGATCTGGGCGATCAATCCGACGCAGACGATCTACCGGACGGCGACGCTCGACGAGCTGGTGGCGAAAACCGTGTCCCCGCGTCGATTCGCGCTGGCGGTGCTCGTCGCCTTCGCGCTCGTCGCGCTGCTCCTGGCGGCGGGCGGCGTGTACGGAGTACTCAGCGCTGTGACGACAACGCGCCTACGCGAAGTCGGGGTTCGCGTCGCCCTCGGGGCGAGCTGGTGGGACATCGTTCGCTGGGTGGTCGGCCGCGGCTTGACGATTGCCGCCCTCGGCATCGCTCTCGGCCTTGCGGGCGCACTGGGTGCCGGGCAGTTGCTCCGTGGATTCCTGTACGGCGTGGCACCAGTCGATCCGGTATCGGTCGGCGCCGCGTGCGCCCTGATGCTGCTCGCCGCTTTGCTTGCCTGCTATCTCCCGGCTAGGCGCGCGGCGAGTGCCGATCCGGTAGAGGTGTTGAGAGCGGAATAGAAGTAGGCCGGCCTAAAGACACCCCAGCGCGGGGATGCCGCGCCGGGGACCCCGTCAGGCCGGCCGCTACGGGCTTGTAGGGGGCGTCCTCCAGGGCGGCCCAGATATCTCATCTATCGCCGCTGCCAGGACGATCGCGAGGGTCCTCCAGCCGCGCACAACTCCACCACCAGACGCTCGAGCAGAAAGCGCGGATCGCCCGCCGACGATTTGATCGCGAGATCGGTGAGGAACACCGCCTCCAACCCGCTCTTGATTTTCGAGTCGGGCCGCAAGCGCCCCGCTGCCGCCCGGATCTGGCCGAGAATCAAGGGCGGCTGTCCCCCCTCGTCGAGTTGCGCGGCTATCTCGCGCAGGGCTTGTGCGGCATTGCCGTTCCAGATGGCGCGACCCAGTGCGAAGTCCGTCCCAGGCTCGTTCTGCGGCAGCACGAGATCGCGAACGTGCCTGGCGGTCACGGTGCTCTCCCCCGCAGCGTAGAGCACGAGCTTGTCGATCTCGGCGCGCACGCGGCCCAGGGCGAGGCCCGTGCCCTCGAGGAGCAAGGCGATCGCCGACGGCTCGATGGCCATGCGGTCTTTGGCCAGGCGATCGCGAATCCAACGTGCGGCATCCGCCGGGGTGTCGAGCGTGCCGCAATTCACGACGATCGCATGCTTGCGCACCGCCCTGACCAATCGACGATTGGCATCGAGCGGTCCGGCGAGCACGATCATCGTCGTCAACGGCTCGGGTGATCCGAAGTACGCTTCGAGCTCCTCGACTGGCGTGGGCGTGCCCGATTTCTTGCCGCGGCCTACCGCGGGCGGCGGCGCTTCGGGCTCTTCGTCTTTCGCCTTACGCGGGGACAGCAGCCGCTCGGCCTCGTGCAAGACGACCACTCGGCGGGGCACCATCATCGGCAACGTCCGCGCCGCGGACAGGAGCGCGCCGATCAACTGATCTCGGGCACTCGCCGTCGTCGCCTCGTTGGCGTAGAAGTGCTCGACATTGAAGGCGTGGAGATCTTCGTCGACCATCGCCGCAAACTCGAGCGCGAGATCGTGACGAGACTGGAGGTCGTCGCCCTCGAGCAGATAGAGAGGCGCAGTGTCGCGAGCTGCGATCTGCTTTCGTACT
>JAIVJN010000309.1 GCA_020200025.1 Acidobacteriota bacterium
CCACAGAGACGCTGCGGCAAGCGGAGCAGGCGGCAGAAGCCGCCAGCCGTGCCAAGGACGAGTTCATGGCCATGCTCGGCCACGAGCTGCGCAACCCGCTGTCGCCGATGTTGACGGCGCTGCAGTTGATGAGGCTCCGCGGAACTGACGGCTCCGAACGCGAGCGGACGGTCATCGAGCGACAGGTGAACCATCTCACACGACTGGTGGACGATCTTCTGGACGTATCGCGCATTGCGCGGGGAAAGGTGGAGCTGAAGCGAGAGGTGATCGAGATCGCGGAGATCGTGGCACGGGCGGTCGAGATGTCGAGCGCGCTCCTCGAGCAGCGCATCCAGACGCTGATCGTGAAGGTGCCGAGGCGGGGCCTTCCCGTCGACGGCGACCTCACGCGCCTCAGTCAGGTCGTCTCGAATCTTCTCACCAACGCCTCGAAGTACACGCCGCAAGGGGGTCACATCACGGTGCACGCCGTCGGCGAGGGCGACGACGTCGTGCTTCGTGTCGTCGACACGGGGATCGGCATCTCGGCAGACATGCTGCCGCGCGTCTTCGACCTGTTCACCCAGGAGCGCCAGGCCATCGACCGCGCCCAGGGAGGCCTGGGACTCGGCCTGACCATCGTGCGCAATTTGGTCGAGCGTCACGGCGGCACGGTCGCCGCGCTCAGCGAAGGACTCGATCGCGGAAGCGAGTTCGTGGTTCGCCTCCCCAAAGCCGTGACCGATCGCGTGACCACCGACGCATGCCTCGTCGAGGAACGCTTGTCGACCGTCACGGGCCAAACGAATGGACGCAGGGTCGTCGTCGTCGATGACAATGAGGACGCGGCATCGATGCTGGCCGTGGCACTCACGACGATCGGATACGAGACGAGAGTGGCGCACGACGGGCCGCAGGCCCTCGACGTGTGCGGCCAGTTCGCCCCACACGCCGCGTTCCTCGATATCGGCCTTCCCGTCATGGACGGGTATGAGCTGGCCGGGCGCCTGCGCGAGCTGCCGGGGCTCGAGCGCATTCGGCTCGTCGCCATCACGGGCTACGGCCAGGATTCGGACAAGCAGCGTTCGATGGCCGCAGGCTTCGACCACCATCTGGTGAAGCCGATCGATCTCGACGTCTTGCGCACCGTCGTCAGCGGGCTCGACGGCGAGACGCCCGACAGCGCCGATTTGTGACGAAGCGCGGCACTTCGTGCGCCTGTGGCGCGAGCGATCGGGGACCCGCACGCAAGAGGTTGGTGTTCCCCGCCGTTGTCTCCTTGACCGGTCGTGCCGGCATCGCTGCCCGCGATTTCATCATCAACCGCCGCTGGCAGCGGTGGCCGTTGGGCGACAATAGTCACATCTGCCTGCTCCGACCGCACATACACCGGACCACACGACGATGATTCCCACCGAGCCGATCGGGAGCTTGCCCCGGCCAGCCGCGCTGATCGAAGCCCTGCACCACGGGGACCCGGACGATCCGCGACTGGACGCCCTCTACGAGGAGGCGATCCGAGACACCATCGAGCGCTTCGAAGAGACAGGCTCACCGATCGTGACCGACGGCGAACAACGGAAGTACCACAATTTTTGGACCTACTCCGTCCACGGCCTCGCCAACACCGCGCCCGATGGCTTCAAGATTCCGTTCGCCGCTGGACACACGCGGCGCATGCCGCGGCTGGTGGCCGGTCCATTTCGCTACAAGCGCTATGCGGACAGCTATCTCGACGTCGCCAAGCGCTACGCGCGCCGCCCGTTGAAGCAGGCTGTCATTTCCCCTTCAGCGCTCAGCCTCATGTATCCCGCCCAAGGCATTCCCGGCTACTCGCGCGAGCAGTTCATCGACGATCTCGTGGATGAGCACGAGGTCGAAGTGCGCCGCTGCTTTGCGAAGGGCGCCTACAAGGTGCAGATCGACTTCACCGAAGGGCGGTTGGCCATGAAGATCGATCCGTCCGGGCGGCTCCTGCACAGCTTCATCGATCTCAATAATCTGGCTCTGACGCGCTTCTCACCGGACGAGCGGCAGCGCATCGGCGTCCATACCTGCCCAGGCGGCGACCGCGACTCGACGCACAGCGCCGATGTCGACTACGCCGAACTGCTGCCGAGCCTGTTTCAACTCGAGGTCAGCAGCTTTTACATTGCGTTGGCCGGCGAGCGGGACCGCGTCCGTGTGCTCGAGATCATCCGGAGGTTCATGAAACCGGACCAGCAGATCTTCGTGGGCGTCGTGGCGCCCATCGACGCGCGCGTCGAGACACCCGAAGAAGTGCGCGACCGAGTCCTGCAAGCGGCTCGATTCATCCCGCTCCCTCAGCTGGGCACGACCGACGATTGTGGATTCGCGCCCTTCTGCGATGACACCTCGACGAGTCGCGACACGGCTTTCGCGAAGATTCGCGCGCGCGTGCTCGGCACCGCGCTGGCGGCGCACGTGCTGGGAGCACCGTAGTGGCCTTACTCGACGACGAAGAGCGATTGCTGCGAACCGTGGCGCTGCAGAACGCCACGAGTATTCTGCTCGCCCGCCGCCGCGCCGAGGAGGAGCTTAGTCGTACGAAGGACGCCTTGCGCAACAGCCAGGAGCGCCTGCAGGCGGCGTTGAGTGCCGCCGGAACCGGAACGTTTCGCTGGAACGTGCAAACCAACGCGATCGACTGGGATGACAATCTCGACCGTCTCCTCGGCCGGGTGCCGGGCGAGACGGCTCAGTCCTTCGACTCGTTCATCAGCGCCGTACATCCCGATGACCGTGCTGGTGTGATCGAACGCTGTAAGCAATGCGCACGTGACGGGTGCGACTTCGACATGGAATTCCGCGTCGTGTGGCCTGACGGGAGCGTGCATTGGATCGACGATAAAGCCAAGACCTTCTTCGACGAAGACGGCAGGCCGCTGTACATGATGGGCGCCTGCACGGATACGACGAGCCGCAAGCTCGCGGCAGAAGCGTTGCGTGCGAGCGAGGAGCGCCTCCGCGGCATCGCCAGCGACAACGCCCGCCTCTATGAAGCGGCGCAGAAGGCGGCTGACGAGCGCGAAGTCCTGCTCGAGAGCGAGCGCGCCGCCCGGAGTGCTGCCGAGCGGATGAGCGAGATGAAAGACGAGTTTCTCGCCACGCTCTCCCACGAGCTGCGAACGCCGCTCAACGCGATCCTCGGCTGGTCTCAGATTCTGCGCCACGGGACGATGGATGAGGCCGACGTATCGCGAGGGCTCGAGACGATTGAGCGGAACGCGCGCGTCCAGACGCAGCTCATCGAGGACCTTCTCGACATGAGCCGCATCGCGTCGGGCAAGCTGCGCCTCGACATCCAACCTGTGCAGCCAGAGGCTCTCGTCGAAGCGGCCATCGAAACCGTGAAGCCGGCGGCGGACGCCAAGAGCATTCGGCTCGAGACGTTCCTCGATCCCTCGGCCGGTCCCATTTCGGGCGACCCAGGCCGGCTGCAGCAGGTGATCTGGAATCTTCTGTCCAACGCCATCAAGTTCACCCCGAAAAATGGCAAGGTTCAGATCCTGCTCGAGCGCGTCGATTCTCACATCGAGATCAGCGTGGCGGACACAGGGATCGGCATCAAGGCCGAATTCATTCCTCACTTGTTCGAGCGATTCCGTCAGGCCGAGGCCTCGACCACGCGAAAGTTTGGCGGTCTGGGCTTGGGACTCTCCATCGTCAAGAACCTCGTCGAGCTGCACGGCGGTACCGTCGAGGTGAGAAGCGCTGGAGAAGGGCTGGGGACGACCGTCTCGGTGCACTTGCCGCTGATGGTCGTGCACAGAACCGCCGATGCGAGCCAACGACTGCATCCTACGACGTCGGCCACGGTCGCTCCCGGCTTCGTGCCCGCGAACCTGTCTGGCGTCCGGGTGCTGGTCGTCGACGACCAAGCCGACGCGCGCGACCTGATTAAACGCGTCCTCGAGGACTGCTCGGCCGAGGTCGTCACGGCCGGCTCCGTCAACGAGGCCGTTCAGCTCGTCGAGAGCGCACAACCGGATGTCCTCGTCAGTGATATCGGCATGCCTGAAGCCGACGGCTTCGAATTGCTCAAGCGAGTGCGGGCATTGGGCGCCGGCCGCGGCGGCAAGGTGCCGGCCATTGCGCTCACGGCATTCGCTCGCTCGGAGGATCGCACGAGAGCGCTTCGTGCTGGTTTTCTCGTCCACGTCTCCAAGCCTGTCGATCCGTCGGAGCTCGTGGCGACGGTGGCGAGCGTCGCCGGCCGTGTCGACGGGGCGTGAGCTTCTTCACATCCTTCAAGTCGTATCCGCCCCGGGAAAATGGTGACCACGTGTTCGAGCGCCTGCGCCGTCAATTGCTCCGATACGCCACGCTCACCGATCAGGAATTCGACGGCCTCGTTGCTCTGTTGAAGGTACGGCGCGTGGAGAAGGGCTCGCCTGTCTTGGCCCCAGGCGAAATCTGCGGCTTCGAGGGGTTCGTCGCCACCGGGTGCCTGCGCGTGTACTTCTGCGAGGCCGATGGGTCAGAGCGCGTGCTGTACTTCGCCCCCGAGGGCTGGTGGGTGACCGACATCGAGAGCTTCGTGTCAGAGCGCCCGGCGGCGCTCGGTATCGATGCTGTCGAGACATCGGAGCTCCTCGTCATCGACAAGCCGAGCATCGACCTGCTGCGTCGGCAGGTGCCAACCTCAGAGCGAATGTTCCGCGCGCTGACCGACCACACGCTGGTGACCTTGCAGCGCCGGATCGTCGCCAGCATGCGCAAGACCGCCACGCAGCGCTACCTGGAATTCGTCGAGCAGTATCCGGGCTTGGAACTGCGGATTCCGCAGTACCACATTGCCGCCTATCTCGGCGTCTCTGCGGAGTTCTTGAGCAAGCTGCGGAAGAAGCTGGTGGCCCGTAGGCGCTGAATCAGCAGTCATCTTTCTGGCGCGGACGGAGCCCCAGCGCGGCTGCCGCGCTCGGAGCTGCGTCCCCGCGGCGCGGCCGCCCGCGAGCCTGCCGGTTCTTGAACTACTTCAATGACGCTCTCGTGCAGGGTCGATAGGCTCTCTGCGCGCCATACCCCACCGCCGCGCCATTCCTCCTGCCGCGGCCGAGACGTACGTTCGCGCCCGCTCCGCTCAGCTCGAGCGTGATTGTTCGTCACGCTCTGAGGTCGCTGTGCCTTTGCGTCGACACAGACTGCAGCGGAGCGCTACCGACCCGGAGGTCACCAACATGACAGGCTCACCCCAGAAGCATGCCGCAGCACCCAGGGCATACAGATTCCGGCGCCACTCGGTCTTCGTGCCCGCGCTGGCCGCCACGCTCGTCGCCGCCATGGTCGCCATCGCCAGCACGCAGCACCGTGCGCCCGACACGCGCGGCGACGAACGGCGACGGCAACGTTTCAATCACGACAACGTGCTGCACGACGAAGATGGCGGAGAGAACCGGCGCGACGTGCGCGACCCCACGGAAGCGCCCACCGGATTCGACAACGCGACGAACGGCATGGATCCGCAGGGACCGCCCTACGATTCGTTGGACGAAGACACCGTCGTCGCTCTTCGATCGTTCAACGACAACCGGTTCATTTTCGAGGAGGTCGAGACGATCGATGACGGCCTGGGCCCGACCTACAACGGGCAATCCTGTCGTGAGTGTCACCAGAACGTGGTGACGGGCGGAGCGAGTCAGGTGGCCGAACACCGGACCGGCCGGTTGCTCCAGGGACAGTTCTTCCAGTCGCTCGGCGGATCGCTCGTCCACTCGCGTGCAACGCATCCCGACATCACGGAGCTCGTGAACTTCGAGGACGATGTGCGGACGTTCCGGATCTCGACCAATACGCTCGGAGCGGGCTTCGTCGAAGCCATTGCCAACGGCACTCTCCTCGCCATCCGCGATCAGCAGCCCGCCGCAATGCGGGGAACGGCGGTCATCGTGCCGGTCTTCGAAGCGAATGGCGTCGCCCGGGTCGGACGCTTCGGTTGGAAGAGTCAGCACGCGAGCCTCGAGTCGTTCAGCGGCGATGCGTATCTCAACGAGATGGGCATCACCAGCCCGCTCTTTCCCGATGAGAACACGTCCACCGGGCGCGATGTGACGTCCTACGATACCGTCGACGATCCGGAAGACGACGGCGTCGACCTCGTGGCATTTGCGAACTTCATGCGGTCGACCAAGGCGCCGTCACGTGGTCCCATCACCGACGAGGTCCGGGCGGGCGAGGCGGTGTTCACTGCCGTGGGTTGCGCCACGTGCCATGTTCCTGCCATCGTCACGGCCCCGCCTGGCACGCGCGTCAACGGCGGCGCCTTCAGGGTGCCGGCCGCGCTCGGAAACAAAGTGATCCATCCATACAGCGACTTTCTCGTCCACGACATCGGATCGGGCGATGGCATTCCGGTGCTGCCGACGCCCGAGTACGCCGAGACCGCCAATCAGATGCGAACGGCACCGCTCTGGGCCTTGCGAACGCGCAATCGGCTCATGCACGATGGCCTGTCGTTCACGAAGGAAGAGGCCATTCTCCGTCACGGCGGACAAGCCGCGGCGGTGCGAGACCGGTTCAACGCGCTCAGCGAATCGCAGAAGATTCAACTGATGCGCTTTCTCGACTCGCTCTGAGTGGGCGGGAGCCAGAAGAAGGCGAAAAGGGCCAACCTGTTCAGGTTTCGACCCGATTGCGGCCGCGTGCCTTGGCCCGGTACAGCGCGCTGTCGGCCCGTTCAATCAGCTCGGATGCACTGTCGGTCGAGCTGATGGTGGACGCGAGTCCCATGCTCGCGGTCATCGACAGCATGAGGGGCCCGACGCACACGGGCAGCTCGGCGATGGTGGCGCGTATCCGCTCGGCGACGCCCTTGGCGGCTGAAGCGGTCGAGGTCGGCCAGCACCACCGAGAGCGGCTCGAGATCGCGGGCCGTGCGTCGCAGCTCCAGCGCCAACTGCTCGACCACCCTGGAGCGATTCGACAGACCGGTCAGGTGATCGTGGGTCGCCAGCCGGTGGAGCTCTTCGTGTGTTCGCAGCAAGCCTTCCTGCAGATCGAGCACGCGTCCCGCCGAACGGAGGCGTGCCCGCAGCTCCAGGTCGTGAAACGGTTTGGTGAGAAAGTCGTCGACCTCGGCGTCGAGCGCGATCAGCATGTCTTCCGGCCGAGTTCGCGCGGTGAGCAAGATCACATACACATACGGCGCGGCACGCTGGCGCACGCTTCGACACACCGCCAGACCGTCCGCGCCGGGCATCATCCAATCCAAGATGGCGAGACGGGGGCCATCAGGGCGCAGAAGGGCGGTCGTGGCTTCGACGCCGTCGGAGACGGCGAGCACCTCGTGCTCCAGGCCAATGAGCGTTTTCTCGAGGAGCCGGCGAGACAGGGGCTCATCGTCTGCGATGAGTATCTTCACACGCGTGTTCAAGGAGCAAAGACGTCTTCGGCTCCCCTCGCTATGAATATCGGCAACCCTGGCGCCCGGCACAGTCTTCGACCACTGGAAGGGAGAAGCGTCTCGTGTGAGGGCCGGCGCGACCGGCGTCAGCCGATGGTGGGATTGAACGGCTCGGGGTCGGAGAGACCCTGGTAGCTCCGCTTACGGTGGTTCAGATATGGCATGACGTCCCGTCCGCGCCTCAGTCGCAGCTCGCGGATGACGTCGGCCATGTGCCGGCGGAACGGGTCGCCGTACCGTGCAGCCGCGCACCCTAAGGCAAACCAGATGTCGGCGAGCTCCTCATCGGTGACTCCCTGAAACTTGCGAGCAAACATCCGGACCTCGGGGGAGGTGCGGCGCTGATGATACACGAACACACTGCTTCCGGCGACGCACTTTCGCTCACGTTTTCGCTGCGTGCTGACGCCGGCTGATTCTCATGGATTCATTTCCGACCTCCGACTTCAGGCTCGGGGCGCTTTTCATCAGCCTGCTAGAGCGTGGTGGCTCGCTCCTGCATCTCCTGGTGCTCGAGGCAATACGGCGTCCACGGCACGGCCTCGAGCCGGGCCTCTTCGATGGGCTCGCCGTCGATGACGCACGCGCCATACGTCCCGGCATCGATGCGCGCGAGGGCGGCGCGGATCTGCGAGAGCACCCCCCGATCCATCTCGGTGCCACGCAGCCGATCATCGGTGTTCTCGCTGAGTACTGCCGCGTCCCCGGAGTCGCGGACTCCGTCATCGCCGGCATCGCGGGCTTCCCCCGACACCCGTTCGATGCGAGACGAGATGACACGTTCTTCCTCGCGCAGCCGTTCTGCCATTGCGGCAACATCCACGACGACCTCCTGACTTGTGCCGAGCCGATTCTCTCGCTCTCATTGTGTGGGCTGTCGGTGCTTTCAGCAAATGCTTCTCGAGCGTCGCAACGGGCGGCGCAACCCACCACACCCCTCACACGCGCTCCGGCAGACACCGAGTATCTGGTGCACCTGGCTCGTGAGCTCTGGATTCGGCGACCCAGACGGCAGACAGAAGCAGAAGATAGAGCGTGGAAGGCAGGTCACACTGCCTCCCGCACCCGAGTACCTGAGTACCTAGCGCAGCCGTCGCACTTGCACCCTTAGATTATTTGTTCGAGGCGCGCAATGGCGCTATTCATCGCAGCGAGCGTCGTCAAGAGGGCCCCTCGAGCCTGCTGCGGCGTGAGATCCCGGCGGAAGTGTTTGGTTGCAATCGAATCGAGGATGTCTCGAAGATCGGGTTGCAGCATGGGGGCGAGGCGCGCGGCCGCGGAACATTGGTCGTCGAGATTCGCATGAATGCTGGCCTGCACCCGCTCCACGGCGAGGTATAGGGACGCGTCGGTCACTGCCCGATCGTCGCTCAGCTTCCGTAGCATGGCCCGGATCTCCTCGCGCCAGCCCGAGAGTGACTCATGACACTGACGGACAGCGGGGACGTCATGGAAAGACATGGGGCCCATCCGGGAGGCGCGCTCCGGAATCTACTCACTCATACCGCTCATCCGGACCGTCGCCCGTGAGTTGGTGGAGGTAGCCTACCAGCTCAGCCAACGGCAATCAAATTTACCAAAAGCGACTTCCGGTCGCGCCGGCGGGTCGGCCGGCCAAGCTCACCAAGGCGACTCAGGGGCGGTTAGTGAATCGGTCGTCGCCCGACAAGCGCCCCGAGGGACCTAACGGCGGCGAAGTTTGGCAGCGAGGATCCGAGACTGGTTGAGCCGAAATCGCACACGCGCCGAAACTGCCCACGAGCGCCCGCGGTCGCCGCCGCACGGTATGGCAGGCCATTTGCCCGCAGCGCCAGCGGTCCTCCAGGCCGACCGCGATAGCGCCGAGCGCACGGCTCGGCTAAGGTGCCGGCTCAAGGCTCGGTGGAGCGAACTCGCGATCCATCACGCCGACGAAGGAAGGCTTTTGCTTCGCCACGATGAGCGATTGCAATACGCCCTTCGCCATCTCGCGATTGGCGGCCTTGCATGCGAGTTTCGCGGCGCAGAGTAAGGCTGCACGTGCACGCAGACTTCTGTTCGGCGAAACACGAGAATCGTGCGCTCTCGCTCTCGCTCTCGCTCGTGGGCGTGAAGTTTGCTTCGTCTTAGCGGAGGTTTCACAATGGACGCATCGCCATCACCTGAAGCTCCTCGGCCGGGGTCGCC
This sequence comes from Acidobacteriota bacterium, assembly GCA_020200025.1. GTDB lineage: Bacteria > Acidobacteriota > Vicinamibacteria > Vicinamibacterales > UBA2999 > JAIVJN01. Next base: position 9,572 of record JAIVJN010000309.1, read on the forward strand.
ATCACCGGTGCCTCAGCCACCAAGTCCTGAGCAACCGGGCAATCCGACACCTCCCGACATGACACCGCCCACCGTGCCGCCGATTGACGTTCCGTCTCCCGCGCCCGTGCCAGGTAATCCGTCGCCACAGGCATAACGCCCGTGGCGACGCGACGTCCCATATGTGGCACCGCCACGTAAGATGGCGAACCACTCTGCGCGCGGTCCTCTAGACACGACGCCTCACGAGCTGGCCATTCCACCAACACGACGGCTGCAGCTCGTCGGGTTGCTGCTGGGTCTGCTGCTCGCGCTCTACCTTAGCTGGCTGGTCTTCCGGCCGTACTTGGATGCCCTGGCGTGGGCCACCGTCCTGGCCGTGCTCTTCTTCCCCGTGCACCGACGCCTGGTGCGAAGGTTTGGCCGACCCAACCTGTGTGCGTTTCTGTCCGTCGCTCTGGTGATCGTCACGATCGTGCTGCCGACGGTTCTGGTCGGCCTGGCGGTGGCCGACGAGATGCGCTCGGTGACAATCGGCCTGCCGACGACGTTGGCAGAGTGGCTGGATCCGCAGAATGCGATGACCGGACGCTACGTCACTTGGATCGAGCAGTATGTCGATCTCGGGTGGCTGCGGCAGAGACATTCGGTGTCCGAGGGTCTGCAGGCGTGGGGTGGCGACATTGCGAGCCGCTCCATGACGGTCGTGGGCGGCGTCCTCGGAGGGCTCGTCAAGGCGGCCGTCACGCTCTTCACGATGTTTTTTTTCTTCCGCGACGGCAGCCAGATTCGCGCCCGCATCTACGAGCTCTTGCCACTCGACGCCTGGAATGCGGGATCGGTGCTCGCACGCACGCGCGACGTCATCAATGCCAGCGTCTACGGCACCCTCGTGCTCGCCGCTATTCAAGGCGCGCTTGGCGCCCTGGCGTTCTGGGTGCTCGGCCTGCCAGGCCCATTGCTGTGGGGCGTCGTGATGACATTGATGTCCATCATCCCGATGCTGGGCGCGTTTGTCGTCTGGGCTCCCGCGGCCATCTATCTGGTCATGTCCGGAAGTCTGGGCAAGGCAGTGGCGCTGACCGTTTGGGGGGCTGCGGTCATTGGCGCGGCCGACAACCTGCTGCGGCCGGTGCTGGTTGGCAATCGCACCAGGATGCACGAGCTGCTCGTGTTTTTCGGTGTGCTCGGCGGTCTCGAAGCATTCGGTTTCATCGGCCTCGTCGTCGGCCCCGTCGTCATTGCTGTGACGCTGGCGCTCGTCGACATCGTTCGCGCGTTTTTGACGGCGCGAACGGTCGTTCCCGATCCGGCGGCGGCACCAACGATCGACATCGTGTCCTGACGCACGGCGCGAGCTCAGGAAGGCATTCTCGCCGCTTTCACGATCGTGATTGGCGGAGTCAAGCGCTGCGCATCGGTGTTCGGCGCCTGCTGAATCGTGCGTACGACGTCCATGCCCTTGATGACCTTGCCAAACGCGGCGAAGCCCTGGCCATCGGGATTGCGTGCACCGCCGAAGTCGAGCGAGGGTTGGTCGTTGATGCAGATGAACCAACCGGAGGTTGCACTATCCGGCTGCCCGCGCGCCATCGAGATCGCACCATCCATATGCTTCAACCCCGTCGCCTTCGTGCGCTCGAGGGGAATGGCGGGGAACCCTTCCTTCGCTCGATCGGGATGGACGCCGGCCTGGATCACCTCGATCTTGACCGGACTGTCCGGCTGATTGTCCATCTTGACCGTGCGATGGAACGTGCCGCCGTTGTAGTGCCCTTGGTCCAGGTAGCGAAGGAAGTTGGCGGCCGTGTTGGGCGCGCGTTTGGTGTCAACCTCGAGCACGATGTCGCCAAGCTCGGTCTGGACGAGCACGCGGACCGTGTCTTCTGCCCAGGCCGGCGCCGCGATGCTCGCGAGCAGCGCGACCGTGAGATTGAGAATGAGCGGGCTGAGAATGCGCACGGATGACCTCTGGCTATGAAGGGCGAACGTACGGAGAGCGCAACACGGTACGGAGAGCCGGGCCCTTAGGCCCGGCTTGCAGTTGAGCCTCGGCCCGCCATCAGCCGGGCAGCACCCTTCCCACCGCGGCGCGGCCCTCCCGCAAAGCGGCCCTACCGGCGAAGCCGGCCCCTGCGCGTTGCCTACTGTTACTCGGCAACGCACGCTTAGAACCGATAGATCGCGCCGAACTGGAATTGGCGGCCCGGATACGCGCCGCTCGTCGGCCTGCCGAAGTTCGGGTTGCCGATGATGCCGATGTAGCCGTCGGCGGTGAAGTTCACGTTGTTCAGGACGTTGAACACGTCAGCCTTGACCTCGATACGATGGCCGTTGGGCATCGTGAAGACGCGGGTCAGATTCACGTCGGCGTAACTAACAGCCGCGCTGCGCAAGGTGTTGCGTCCCTCGGGCGTGGTGACGTTGCACGTGCGGGAGTTCACGCAGTAGACCTGGGTCGTGCCGGTCAAGTCCGACGCATAACGCAGGCTGTAGGGGTTGCCGCTCTGCGCGTGCACGACCGTGCCGAGGCGCCAGCCTTCGAGGAAGACACCCTGGCCGGGAATGGCCCAGGTGGCCGAGGCGACGAAGTTGTGCGGAGTGTTCGAGGCCGAGTCCGCGTGATCGAGCTCCGCGTCCGAGCCCTTCATACCAGCTTCGCCCCTCGTTGGTCAGGTACTCCATGCGCCGGAAGCCGTTCGGCCCGGGGACGATCGGTCTGGTGAGGTCGGCCTGCGCTGAGGTCCGGACCACGGTGCCGCCCGCCGCGTTGACGACCTCGCGCGGAATCGGGGTCGGGAAGTTCCGATCGAGGAAGCCGTGCTTCTGCGCGCGGTTGACGTTGAGATCGACCGCCACGCTGGTGCGCGCCCCGAGCTGCCGCTGCGCGCCGATGCTGTACTGCCAGGCGTACTCGTTCTCCAGGTCGGAAGCGATTTCCTGGATGTTGCGCGCCGGCAGCACCGCCCCTGGCGGAAACGCGGGCAGTGCGTTGGGGAAGGTCGGGAAGGCCGGGTCTGACGGCGGCAACGCCAGCGTCACGATCCCGTTGCGTCCCAGCACCGCGCCCTTGACGATGGTGAAGATCGGGTTCTGCTGGGTGAAGCGTCCGACGCCGCCGCGCACCGACCAGCGCTGATCGCCGCGCGGATCCCAGGCGAAGCCGACGCGCGGATCGACGTTGTTTTTGTCCACCGGCGCCGGCCAGTCGGGGATGTCATCGACCACCTCGACGTCGTAGCGCAGGCCGACGTTGAGCGTCAGGTTGTTGGCCAGCCGCCAGTCGTCCTGGAAGAAGCTGCTGAAGACCCATGCCTTGGGATAGATCACATCCTGGCCGGGCACCAGCGCGAACGCCTGGGTGAAGAGGTTCGGGTTGGGCGCCACCGCCGGGCCGCCGGCGAAGTTGTAAACCCCGTTCTGATTGGGCAGGTAACGCTGCGTGGTCACATCGTAGGTGACGCCACCGCCGAACTTCATCGAGTGATTGCCGCGCCAGAGCGACGTGGTGTTGGAGAGGTCCCAGGTGTCCTCGGGGATCACGCCCCAGGTGCCGGTGGCGACGCCGCCGGTGATCGAGTAGCCCTGGCGATTGAACTGCACGCAGTCGCATTTGGCGGCGCGCAGATCGTAATAGCGCGAGAACTGGCCGCGGACCTCGTTCAACAGCCGGTCCGAGATGATCGAGGTCCACGTGTTCTGGATGGTGTCGACGTTGTTGGTCCAGATGTACCCGGTGCCGGGCAGTTGCAGCCCGCCGCTCTCGTTGTCCTGCTTCCAGCGCACCATGTTGTACCGCACCGCGAGCGTCTGTGCCGGCGTAAAGCGAATGTCGCCGCGGACGTGACCTTGATCCTCGTCGGCGGGCGTCGGCACGACCAGCCCGGGGTCGACCAGCGACGTCACCGACACCTGGCTGCGCTCGCGCCGCCGTTCGTAGCTGCCGAAGAAGAAGACACGGTCTTTGACGATCGGCCCGCCGACGTTGCCGCCGAACTGCTGCTGGTTGAAGGGAATCTTGGTCGCCGACAGTGGTGGCCTGGCGTCCATGTCGCCGGGTCGAATCACCACCAGGCCGGCGCCCGAGAAGCTATTGGTGCCGCTCTTGGTGATCATGCTCATCACCCCGGACGAGTGGCCGCCGAACTCGGCCGAGAACTGGTTGGTGATGATCTGCACCTCTTTCACGGTTTCGAGCGCGAAGCCGGCCGACCCACGCTGGGGCGCCCGCTGCAGGGTCAGCCATTTCGAGAAGTTGTTGGTGCCGTCGACGTAGGTGCCGAAGTTCCACACGTCGCCGCCGCCCACATACAGGCCGTTCGAGCCGGGACCACGAGCCACGACGTTCGAGTCGAGGGTGAGGAGGCGGAAGTAGTTGCGCTCGGCTACCGGCAGCGCGGTCAGGTCGCGACTCTCGATGGTCCGGCTGACTTCGGCGCTCGTCGTCTGCACGAGTGGCGTGTCACCGGTGACGGTAATCGTCTCTTCGACCGTCGAGAGCTTGAGCGCGACGTTCAGCACGGCGCGCTGACCGGCGTTGAAGGTGAGGTTCTCGCGGCGTTCGCTGGCAAAGCCGGCCAGCTCGGTCTCGAGGACGTACTGCTCGGCAGGCGGCAGCGACGTGAAGACATAGCGGCCGTTGGTGTCGGTGGTCGTCTCGCGCACCAGCCCCGTGGCTGCATTGCGCAGGGTCACGGCGGCGCCGGGCAGGACGGCCTGTTGCGCGTCCGTAACGATGCCTTCGATATCGAAGGTGGGCTTCTGGGCCAGTGACGGGGACGTCAGGCCAAAACAAAGGGAGCTCACAAGAACAAACAGACGGACGCTCGTGGCGTGCGCGCCTTTGCGGGGCATACCCACCTCCAACCGATCAGCCGCCGATCGGCTCAACTCGCATGACGACGAAGCTCGCTCGTGGAGGTGACGCACCCCCCCAGATGGCGCACATCGACAGCCTTGCCGTGACGCGCACGCGCGAAGACTAACCAGTCTGGCCGGTTACCTAACATGCACGTCATCGGAGTGTCAAGAATTCTGGGTCGAAACAGAGTTTTCTGCCGATTGGCTGCTGTGCCTGCGTGGCAGGCGTTTCGCCCGGTTCCCGCGACGTAAGAACGTCCAGCCATGCCTGAGGCGGACAAGGTCGGCGCCTACCAACTCTGTGTCAGGCGCTGCCGAGGCGGCGTCTCGGCTAGGAACTTTTTGCCGGCGTGTGAGGGATCGGCGTACATGGCGAGCGGGAGGGCCTGGTTGCATGCGACGTGCCATATCCAACGAGAAGCAACCTGGTTGCTCTCGAGTACACATGGGAGCAACCAGGTTGGGTTTCATGAGAGCAACCTGGTTGGGTTCATGAGAGCAACCTGGTTGGGTCGTGCCCGACTCGACCTCCTCGTCCGATGGCTTGCCGACCGGCTCGTCGGCCGGCGGCTCTCCCGTATCGATCGTTTCGTCGTCGATCGTTTCGTCGGGCTTCGGAACACGTGTGTCTGGATCCATGGTGGTTCGCCCCTGAGACCATCCGGGCACGTCTATTGTATCGTCGCGGCCGTGCCATCACGTCCTTCGCGAACACGTGGCCGTCGCATTCGCTACGCCGTCGTCGGCCTGGGACACATCGCGCAGGTGGCCGTCCTGCCGGCATTCGCCCACGCCCGAAAGAACTCGACACTCCACGCCATCGTCAGCGGCGATCCCGAGAAGCTGTCGTCGGTCGGCGACGCCTATCACGTGCCCGTGCGTGTGCCGTACGACGACTACGAGGCGGCGCTCGCCGAGGTCGATGCCGTCTACGTCGCCTCTCCCAACTCGCTGCACGCCGAGCACACCATCCGCGCCGCTCGCGAGGGCGTGCATGTCCTCTGTGAGAAGCCGCTCGCGGTCACCGACGACGATTGCCAGAAGATGGTGGAAATCTGCCGGTTGGCCAAGGTCAAGCTGATGACGGCCTACCGCCTGCACTTCGATCCCCTCACGCTCGAAGTCCTCGACCTCCTCCGGCACGAGCGCATCGGGCGCGTACGCTATGTCCTCTCATCCTTCTCGACCCAGGCCACGCTCGGAGGCATTCGTACGCGGCCGGATACGGGCGGCGGCAGTCTCTTCGATTTGGGTATCTACTGCATCAACGCTGCGCGGGTCGTGTTCGGTGAGGAGCCAGAGACGGTCGCCGCGCTCGCGCTCGACGGAGCCGGCTTCGGCATGCCGGGTGTGGACGAAACGTTGACGGCGATTCTGCAGTATCCCGGCAGCCGCCTGGCGACGTTCACCACGAGCTTCGCTGCCGCCGACACCTCCACTCTCCGCATCGTCGGCACCGAAGGCGACCTTCATCTCGAACCTGCCTACGAGTATGCCGAAGGGTTGCGCTACAAGCTCACGACCAAAGAAAAAACCGTTCATCGCCGCGGCCGAAAGCACGATCAGTTCGCGGCCGAGCTGTTGTATTTCTCCGACTGCATCCTGAAGGATCGGGAACCGGAGCCCTCGGGTGACGAGGGTGCACGAGACGTGAGAATCATCAACGCGCTGCGCGAATCGAGTCTTACCGGAACGGCCGTGACGTTGTCGCCGCTGCCGCGCGAGCCGCAGCCAGAGCCGGCTCAGGCGATCGATCAGCCGCCCGTGCGCAAGCCCGAGCTCGTCAACGTAAAAGAGCCGCACGAATAACGGCGCGCAAGCTGAGCCTCAACCGTAACCGCACAGCTTCGTGGCGCGCAGCGTGCATCAGCCGCTCGTGGCCCGCCTGAGGGCCTTGGAGGCGACATGTATCGATTCACCACGATTCTCTTCGTCACAGCACTTGGTTCTGGACTGCCGCTGGGCGCACAGACGCCTTCGCAGCCCACGCCCGCCTCGAAACCGCCCGCGACGTCAACTCAGCCGTCGCCGATGGTCTTGACCGGGTGTTTGCGCAGCGCGCCCCGTGCCGACACCAACTCGCCGGGCGATGCAAAAGTCTTCAGCTTGGACGTCAAGGACCCTGCGGCAACCGCCACTGTGCCGCCGGCAACGACGCAACCCGGCGCAGCCGCAAAGTCGAGCACGTCGACGCCGACCAAGTACACGCTCACGGCGCCTGAGTCGGTCGGATTACTCAAGCACGTGAATCACGAGGTGGAATTAACAGGGCGGTTGCAAGGCAGCTCGACGGCGGCCCCGCCGGGCGCGGTGGGCTCAGCAGCAAAGTCCGAGAGCCAAGCGTTGCCTGGAGGCGCCCACCGCACGTTTGAAGTCAGCGCTCTGAAAATGCTGTCGGCGAACTGCTCGTAAACGGTCTGCCAACTGTCGTGAGGCGAGACGCGCGAGCGGCCGGAGAACCGGCTGCTCGCGGCGACCGCGGTTGGTTACCGGCGCCCGCGTCCGGGTATCTTTTGCGTCTTGGCGCCCTGTCGGGAGCTGCCGGCGTCGCGGCCGATGGCCGCTGGCTGCCGACGCGTGGCACGCGATGCCCCAATGCCGACCAGCTCGGGTTCGTCTTCCTCTTCCGACGCCTCGGACTCCTCGCCACCGGCCGCCTGCTGGTTCACGTCACTCTCGGCGAGGGCTGACAGCTTCTCGTCGGTCGCTTTCTCTTCATCGAGCGTCTGCTCGAGCAGCGACGCGAGGTCGTCCTGGCCAAGCACCTTGGCCCAGGCAATTACCGTCCCGTACGCGGCCATCTCGTAATGTTCCGCGCGCTGTGCGGAGGCGACGAGACACGCGTCGAGGACCGGACCCTTGTCGGATTCTTTGATGGTGTCCGCGCCCTCTTCGATGATGCCGGCCATCCCTGCGCACGGCTTGGCCTTCACCTTCTCATCGAGCAGCTCGAATGCCTCCTCTAGGCGCGAGACGTGTCCTTGTGTTTCCTCGAGGTGTGTTTCGAATGCCGACCGCAGGTCTCCGTGGGTTGCGGCTTTGGCGAGCTTGGGCAGCGCCTTAATGAGCTGCTTTTCCGCGTGATACAGATCTTTCAATTCGTCGAGCATCTTGTCGCGAAGCGTTTCTGATTGAGCCATAACGAACTCTCCTCCTATTGGAACGCTGAGTCACTAGCAAGGGGGCTGCCACACTTTGCTCGTCGACCCGAGCATGCTGATGAGCCGGAAGAGCGACGTTCGACGGCACACGGCACACGGCACACGCCGGACGCCAGACACCCGTGCCGTACACGCGGGACGGCGTGGCCGAAACTCGATCGCCACTTGACATGCGCGTGCCGCCTTGCTACATCTGTGCAACGCCATGTTTCGTCGCCTCTGTAGCTGTTGTCGCTGCACCTGTCGAGGGGCCCGCTCGGGTCTCCGCAAGGCGTCGATTCCGTCCCATCCCGGCTAACAGCATGTAGCCGTCCTCAGGCGAGAGATCGAAAGGCCCGGAGACACCGCTCCGGGCCTTTCCCGTTTGTGCGCCCCTGCGGCCCACTCACGCTCCTTGATTCACTGGAGATCTCTCGATGATGCAGCCCGACTCGACCGCCTCGTACCTGCCTGTGCTCGCCCCATCACCGACGCCGGCCCATGGCGCCGTCGTGTGGGTGACCGGCCTCGCCGCCACCGGAAACTCGCGCCTCGGCCAGAGCCGCGCAACTGCAGTGGGTCGACGTGTTCGTGGAGGCCGACCTCGACGGGTTGATCGAGGGCTCGGCACGGAGCACGCCGCGGAGCGCGGCGCGCCACGTGCCGCAGGTGAGGGTGCGCGCGGATTGGCAGAGTGTCGACGAGAGCGTCGAGCGAATCGTCGGCGCGCTCGTCCGCGCAGGCGTGCTCGAGTCGGCCGACACCGCCGGGGGACGGTAATGCGCGAGCTCCTTCCCGCCTTTCTCGACCTCACCGATCGCGCCGTCCTCGTCGTCGGCGGCGGCCCCGTCGCGGCGGGCAAGCTCCAGCCGTTGCTCCAGGCCCACGCCCGAGTCACCGTTGTCGCGCCCGACGTGGTGCCATCGATCGCGTCGGCGGGCGTCCCCATCCATCGGCGCCCTTTCGAGCCGCACGATCTCGACGGTTGCTGGTATGTCGTTGCCGCTGCGCCGCCATCGGTCAACGCGCAAGTGGCTCGCGAGGCAGAGGCTCGGCGCATCTTCGTGAACGCGGTCGACGACCCGCCGCACGCTACGGTGTTCGCCGGCGCGGTCGTGCGGCGGGGGCCGGTCACCGTCTCCATCTCCACCGGCGGTGAAGCTCCGGCGCTGGCGCGCCTGATGCGCGAAGCGCTCGAGCGTTTGCTGCCGGAATCACTCGTCGAGTGGACAGCCGTTGCACGAGCGCTGCGCGCCGAGTGGCGCCGCGACGGGATGCCGATGGGCGAGCGCCGGAGCGCGCTGCTCGATACGCTCGTCTCGATGCATAGCGAAGAAGCCGTCCCAGCCGCAAACAAGTGTTGGCGCGCGAGTGCGGAATCTTCTCGGACATCGGCGGGCCGTCTTGGCTCTGTGGCGATCGTCGGGGCTGGCCCGGGCGACGCTGCTCACCTGACGTGCCGTGCCGCCGAGTGTCTGTCGGCCGCCGATCTGGTTCTCTACGACTCTCTCGTGTCGCCGTCGGTCCTGAGGCTGGCCTCCCGCGCGCGGCTCGTGCACGTCGGACGCCGCGCCGGGCGTCCGACGACATCGCAGGAAGGCGTGCACGAGATGCTGATCGCCGCTGTGCGCCGCGGCGAGCTCGCCGTCCGCCTGAAGGGCGGCGATTCCTTCGTCTTCGGTCGTGGCAGCGAAGACCTCCTGGCCCTGGCGCGCGCGGGTGTTCCGGTCGAGGTCGTTCCCGGTCTATCCTCCGCGTTTGCCGCGCCCGCCTTGGCAGGAATTCCGGTGACGCACCGAGGCGTCAGCGCCGCCGTGCTGGTCTTGACGGGTCACGACGTCGAACGCTTCCGCGCGCTGACGCGATCTGTGCCATCCCACGACCTAACGCTGGTCGTGCTCATGGGCCTCGGTGTGAAGGCGTTGCTCGCCAGGCACCTTCTCGACGTCGGGTGGCCCGCCGACACGCACGCGGCCGTCGTTCTGGGTGCCTCGCGTCCCGATGGGCTGGTCTGGAGCGGTACGCTGGCCGATCTGGCCGACGATGACCCGGCGCACGACGGCGACGTGCCGGGGTTACTGGTCATCGGCGACGTCGTGCGCGTCGGGCGGGACCTTCGCGCCGTCTCTCAAACGTTCTCGATGAACACGATCGAAACCGAGGTATGCCATGGATGATTCGAGAACCGTCGGACGCTCGCGCCTGTCGTTCGCCGACGAGCACGCCGTCGACGAGTTCGTGACGGAGTTGCGGCGCTTCGAGCGTGGTGAGATCGATGCCGACACGTGGCGGCGATTTCGCCTGCTCCGCGGAACCTATGGTCAGCGCCAGGACGGCGTGCAGATGCTGCGCATCAAGATCCCGCAAGGTATCTTGTCGGCGCCGCAGATCGCGACGATCGCTGACATCGCCGACGATTACTCCCGCGGATTCTGCCATGTGACCACGCGGCAGAATATCCAGCTCCACTTCATACCGCTGCCGCAGATCGAGACGGCCATGCGCCGGCTCGCCGCCGTCGGGCTGACGACGCGCGAAGCGTGTGGCAATTCCGTACGAAACGTGACGGCGTGCCCCTACGCCGGGGTCGCGCGCGACGAAGCGTTCGACGTGACGCCTTACGCCGAAGCCTTGACACGCTTCTTGCTGGGTCACCGGCTGAGCTCCACTCTTCCTCGTAAGTTCAAGATCGCGTTCGAAGGATGCCCGACCGACCATGCCCTCGCGAGCATCAACGATCTCGGGTGGACCGCGGTGCGACGCGACACCGCGGAGCGCGTCGAACGAGGATTTCGACTCACCGCCGGCGGCGGTACTTCGATCATGGCGACGAGCGGACGCGTGCTCTACGAGTTTCTGCCCGCCGCTGAGATGCTCGATGTCGCCGAAGCCGTGCTGCGCGTCTTTCACGACCTGGGCGACTACGAGCATCGGCAACGCAACCGCATGAAGTTCCTGATCAAGACGCTTGGCTGGGACCGATTCAAGTCTCACGTGTTCGAAGCGGTGGACGCCGTGAGAGCGGACGGTGGCGCGCGCCTGCCGTTCGATCCCGACGATCCGCCCCAGGAAGCCGCGCCCTCATGGCCGCAGACTGGGCCACCGTCCTTGGACGATGTACGAGCGTTGGTCGTGGCGACCGGCACCAAGGGCCCTGGCATGCACCCAAGTACGGCCGATTCGGAGGCAACCGCCGGAGCGGAGCGAGACTGGCGCCACACCAACGTCTTCACGCAGCGGCAGGGTGACTACGCTGTTGCTGTCGTACGCCTCGATCTCGGTGACATCACGTCGGGCCAACTCCGTGTGCTCGCGCGGCTGTCGCAAAGCTATGGGGACGGCACCGTGCGCTTGACGCCGGATCAGAACGTGTTTCTCCGCTGGGTGCGGCACGCTGACGTGCGTCCGCTCTTCGAGCGCCTGTGCGCCGCCGGCCTGGCCGGCAAGGACGCGGCGACCGCTCGCGACGTGACGAGTTGTCCGGGCGCGGAATCATGCCGACTGGCAGTGACGCAGTCGCGCGGCATCGCGAGAAACGTCGGCGATCTGTTGCAGATGCGGCCCGATCTGGTGCAAGCGACGAGCGGCGCCTCGATCCGCGTCAGCGGCTGTCCCAATGGATGCGGACAGCATCACGTCGCCACCCTCGGCCTGCAAGGCAGCATCCGCAAAGTCGACGGTCGTGCCGTGCCCCAGTATTTCCTGCTGGTGGGGGGACACGCGGCGAACGGCGGGAGCACGTTCGGCCGTCTCGCCGCCAAAGTCCCCGCGCGTCGGACGGCGGCCGCGATCGAACGCTTGCTGCTGTGGTATCGGGACGACCGCTTGCCAGACGAGACGCCCGACGCGTTCTTCGCACGCGCCGATCTGGCGACAGTACGCGCTCGGCTCGCCGACCTCGAAACGTTGACGAGTGAGACGGTCACCCCCGACGACTTCATCGATCTCGGCGACGTTCGGCCCTTCGCGCCGGAGGTGATGGACGGCGAGTGCGCGGTGTAGTAGGACGGGAGAAGGCCCGCCTACGCTCGTCGATTCGACAGGCGAGCTACGGCGAGGTCGCGCCGCAGCGGCCAAAGACGTCAACAGGCCGCGAAGGCGCACAGGCGGCAAGCGGCAAGCGGCAGTTCATCGTTCCCAGTTGGCAGTTGAGAGTTGGCAGTAGACAGCTCGCAGGACAGTGACAGTTGATAGACCGCCTGCCGCTTGCCGATAAGCCGTTCCAATTCTCGGCTGCACGCCGTTTCGCGCGCCCTCCCATCGGCACGCGGAAACGGCCAGCCGCGCGCCGCGCGGGGGCCTGAACCGCACAATCACGCCCTATACTGGATCGGTCAGATGATTTGGACCGATCAAACCGGGAGCTCACGCGAGCAGCCGACGTGGAGCCTCACGGGCCAGTTGCTGCTGTGGCCGGACGGATCGCCAGCGCACGTGCGCCAAGGTCCCTTCGAGCTGCTCGACAACGGGTGGGAAGCGGTGGCGTGCGTCAGCCGCAGCGAGCGCGCCGGCAACCGCTCGATCACGGTCCGGCTGCGCCTCGAGCCGAACGTGCAGGCGCAGTGGGAATCTGCCACGCTCGTTCCCCGCGAGCAGGCCGCGCGGCAGCTCGAAGCGTACATCCGCCTTCGTGAATGGCGCGCCGACCATCTCGGCACGCTGTTCCTTCGTTAGAGCTTGGCAATCTTGTCGGCCAGCGGCAGGCGGCCACGGCAAGCGCCCAGCGGCAAGCGGCCAACGACAAGCGGCCAACGGAAGCGGCAAGCGGCAGTCGGCCCGCCTCCTCCCGCTTCCTCGTGGCTCGCGAGCTAGCAGCCCGTGGTCTCGCGAAGCAGCCTGCGACCCCGAAGGCAAACAGTTGGCACGCGGCAACATGCGGCCGCCGTTGTCAGCCAACCGTCAGCCCCCTCGTGCGCTGGGTCGCTCGCCGTCCGGACTCGCCCCACTGAATGCCGCGCGCGCGGTCGCCGGCTCGATCACCACGAACGCAACGGCGCTGCCGATGGCAAAGGCGATGAGAAGGGCCGCCCACCCCACGTGCGCGCGGCCAACCAGGCTGCCACCGGCGAGCAGCGTCCCGGCGAACACGAGGTCGCCGCAGCGAATCCAGGTCCGCACATCGGCACGCTGCGTCCCGAGCTCCGCCGGATAGATGCGCGACGAGAACCAGAGGTGCAAGCGTAGGTTGCCCGCGACGATCGTGCTGCCCAGCGTCAGCAGGAAGAAGGGCAGTCCGAGCGACTCGAGCCAGTCGTGCACGTGCCACGCCGGCCACACGATGAACCAATAAGTGAGCGCGGCGGCGAGCTGATGAAACTGCCACCACCACAGAGCCGAACGCGACCGCTCGCCAGCAACTTTGGCCGACGCGGGCAGAGCGGCACTCGAGATGCCAGCATGCAGTCGCTCGAGCTCCGCGACCAGGTCCGCGCCCAGGGTGAAGCGCTCGTTGGGGTCTTTACAAAGACAGCGAACGATGAGCGGCCACACGCCGCTCGGGATCGTCGACCGTTCCGGCAGCGGCTGCGGATCGCCGGCGAGGATGCGGGCGATGGTCGAGGGCAATGACGTGCCGCCGAAGGCATGTCGACCCGCGATCATTTCGTAGACGATGATGCCGAACGCGAAGATGTCCGTTCGCGCGTCGGTCGGCCGTCCGAGCAACTGTTCGGGCGCCATGTAGGGCGGCGTGCCAGCCACGAGACCTGTCTCGGTCAATCGTGTCCACGACACGAGGCGTCGTGCGCCTGCATCGAACTGCGCCAGGCCGAAATCGACGATCTTGATACCACCGTCGAGCGTGCGCTGGAGGTTCTCGGGCTTGAGATCGCGGTGCACGATCCCGCGCTCATGGGCCGCAGCCAGCCCGCGAGCAATGTCGCGCGCTGTCGTCAGGGCCACGTCGATTGGTAAGGCACTCCGGTCGAGCTCGTCCCGCAGCGAATGTCCCTCCACGTACTCCGACGCGATGTACACCTGTCCGTCGATCTCCTCCAGCGCGTAGACGACGGCGATGTTCGGATGCGAGAGCGCGGCGGCGGCGCGCGCTTCCTGCCACAATCGCATGCGCAGCCGCTCGTCGTTGCCGAATCCCGGGGGCAGCGATTTGAGCGCGACACGCCGATGCAGGCGGACGTCCTCCGCTTCGTAGACG
>JAIVJN010000081.1 GCA_020200025.1 Acidobacteriota bacterium
GGGTCAGGGGACGACCCTCACCCGCGATCGTCTCGTCGCGCTCCTCAATGAAGATCTTGCGCGCGAGTATCAGGCCATCGTGGCCTATGTCACCTACTCGCAGATGCTGAAGGGGGCGGCCTACATGGCCATTGCCACCGAGCTCGAAGTGCATGCCGGCGAGGAGCTGCAGCACGCTCTCACCGTGGCCAAGCAGATCGATTATCTCGGCGGCACGCCGACGACCGAGATGAAGCCCGTGCGAATCTCCGACAAGGCCGAAGAGATGTTGCGCTTCGATCTCGAGAACGAGAACGAAACGATCGTGAACTACCGCGATCGCATCCGGCAGTGCGAGACGTTGGGTGAGTTCGCCCTGGCCGAAGAGATCCGCGAGATTCTGCGCCAGGAGCAAGAGCACCAGATCGATCTGGCCACTGCGCTCGGCATCGACGTCCCCGACACGTCGAAGCGGCGGGCGTGACGGGGACCTGCTAAGCTAGGGTTTTCGGTTTCTTCCTGACAAGGAGCGCGATGGCGACTCGAGGTCCACTGGGACGGGCAAAGCGTGAGCGCGAGCGCGCGCGTGTCGAAAAGCAGAAGCAGAAGGCCGCACGCCGCGAGGAAGCGAAGGTCCGCCGCGGCCAGGGTGGCTCGCAAGGCGGCGGCGCCGATCCCGATATCGCTGGCATCGTTCCCGGGCCTCAGGCGAATCCCTGGGGCGATTCGCCTGAGGCGGCCGAGGAAACCGAAGATCAGGACGAAGGCAAGGCGTAGCCTCACCAACCCTTTTACCGGAACTGGGGCGGCGGCACGCGCCGCTTCGTCGCCTGCTCGAACGCGAATGCCAGCTCGATCAGGCGAGGCTCGCTGCACGCCGTTCCCGTGAACCCCACACCGTAGGGCGCAGGCTGCGCGTTGAATCCTGCCGGCAGCGCTGGGTTGGTTGGGACGTTCGGAATGGTGCCGAACGGGACGACCACCGTGGGATGTCCGGCCTTGGCGGCAATGCCCGCGCTGCTGCTTCCAGGGAACAACAACGCGTCGAGATTGTTGACGGCCATCGCCTCGTCGATGCCGTGCGTACGCGAGTGGAACAGGTCCTTCGCGCGATCGGCCTGATAGCGCGCCCGGTCGGCTTCCACGTTCATCTCGTCCGAGATATCCAGGTTCGCCTGATCGTACTTGAGCGAGTTGCGCGGGCGATTGGCGAGGTTGTACTGGCGCAGCTCGGTCAACGTCTTCACGGGAGCGCCGGCCCCGAGCGACGCCGCCCAGGCGTTGAAATCGCGCTTCATGCCGTACTTCAAGATGACAGAGCAGTTGGCGTCACTTCCTTTGGCGTTGGCGAGCGTGGCGCAGATCGGGAACGCCAGGAAGTTGTTCGCCACCGTGCCGTCGACGACGCTCGGGATGTTGGCGGGATCGACGACCGCCGCGCCTTCTCGCCTGAGAACGGCGATGGCGTCGTCCATCACGGCCTGTTGCGCCGCGTTCAATCCCCCCACGGTGGCGCCAGTGTCGGGTCGTGTCGTGGGCGAGTAGAAGTTGGCGCGTGGGATGCCGATGCGGGCGCCGCGCAGACCGGCCAGGCGGAGAAAGCGTGTGTAGTCCCGTCCGGGCGGCGGCGTGCACGTCGTCGTCCCGATCGTCGAGTCGTTGGGATCCACCGTCGGTGATTCGAGAATCCCCATCAGGATCGCCGCGTCGGTGACGGTGCGCGTCATCGGGCCGGCCGTGTCCTGATCGGCCGTGATCGGGATGACACCGTAGCGGCTGATGCGGCCGACTGTCGGCTTGATGCCGACCAACATGTTCTGGTTGGCTGGGCTCAGGATCGACCCCGAGGTTTCGGTGCCGACGTTGGCGGCCCACAGGTTGGCCGCCGTGCCGATGCCCGAGCTCGAGCCGCCCGTGCCGAGCACCGGTCGGCCGTCATTGAACCCTTCGCGCGGATCCGATCGCGGATCGTATGGATTCAAGCCGAAGCCGCCGAGGGCACTGTAGTTGGCTGGCATGGCCGCGGCGACCCAATTGGCGAGCTCGGTCATCACCGTCTTGGCGATGATGATTGCCCCCGCTTCGCGGAGATTCTTGGTCAGCGTGGCTTCGTAGGGTGGCGTGAAGCCCGCGAAGGCGAGGGCCCCGCCGGTGGTCTGCATGTGCGTGGTGTGGATGTTGTCCTTGAGCGCGATCGGAATGCCGTGCAGCGGGCCGCGCACGCGTCCTTGCGCGCGCTCTCGATCGAGGTCGTCCGCTTCGTCGTAGGCGTTCAGATTGAGCGTGAGAACGGCGTTCAGTTGCGGCTCGTAGGCCGCGATCCGGGCCATGTACAACGCCACGAGATCTCGGGACGTCACGCGCCCAGAGGAGAGCGCAGACTGCAAGTCCGGGATCGTGGCTTCGACGATATTGAAGTTGATGCGCATCGGCACCAACGTCGCCGGGCTTTGCGCGACCAGCGTGATACTGACCGCCATGGCGGCGCTCGCCATCAGCAGGAACACTCGCGTCATCGTGGCCTCCCTGGTACGAAGCGTAAGCGGGGCTGTCGGAGGCGGCGATGATGTGGCAGTGCAGGCCGAGGAGTCAACACTTTCTCCCGGCTGCCGTTGCCTTCTAGTCCCGGAGCTCACTCGAGACGGTTACGGAGTGCGGGCCTTTACGGCCCGCTTTCGGCGCACCTTGAAGGTGCGCCTACATCAGCTCGAGTGAGCTCCCGCTTGCCCCGTTTGTCTACGGGAACCGCTCCGGCGGCACCCGTCGCCTCGACGCCTGCTCGAACGCAAAGGCGAGCTCGATCAGGCGAGGCTCGCTGCACGCGGTCCCGGTGAAGCTGACACCGTAGGGTGCGGGCTTGGCGTCGAACCCTGCGGGGAACGGGTTGTCCGGCGGGGCATTGGGCACGAAGGCAAACGGCACGATGACCGTCGGATATCCTGGCTTGGCGGCGATGGCGGCGCCGCTCGCGCCGGGGAACACCAGGGCGTCGAGTCTGTGCGCCTTCAACACCTCGTCGATGCCGTGCGTCGCGCCGAGCAAGATGTCCTTCTTGCGGTCGGCTTCCCACCGCGCGCGGTCCTTTTCGACGTCCATTTCGTCCGACACGTCGAGCTGCGCCTGCCGATACTTGATGGCGCCCATGTTCTCGTGGGCAAGATTCCACGCACGCAGCTCGGCAAGCGTCTTCACCGGCGCCGCTGCGCCGAGCGACGCGAGATAGGCATTGAAGTCGCGTTTCATGCCGTACTTGAGCGCGTACGAGCAGTTCTGATCCTTACCCTTGACGTCGTTCGGTCCGCTACAGGTACCCCACAGGAGGAAGTTGTTCTTCGGATCGGGATCCGTGATGCTGGGAATATCGGCCGGATCGACCACTTCGGCGCCTTGTGCTCTGAGGATCTCGATCGCCTCGGCCATGGCCTTGGCCTGCTCCGCATTCAGGCCCCCGCGTGGCTCCTTCCCACCCGGAGGGGTGTAGCGATCGTAGAACGAGGCCCGCGGGATGCCGATCCGCGCGCCCTTCAGGCCGTCGCGTTTGAGGTGCGGTGTGTAGTCACGGTTGGCTGGCGGCTGACACGCGCTCGTTGCCGGATCATTCGCGTCTGGCGCGGCGCCTTCGAGCGCACCGAGCAGGACGGCGGCATCGGCGACGTACTTCGCCATCGGCCCTGCCGTATCTTGATCGGCCGTGATCGGGATCACGCCGTATCGGCTGATGCGGCCCACGGTGGGCTTGACGGCTGCCAGCATGTTCTGATTCGAGGGGCTCAGGATCGAGCCCGAGGTTTCGGTGCCGACGTTGGCGGCCCAGAAGTTGGCGGCGGTGCCGGTGCCCGAGCTCGATCCGCCCGTGCCGAGCGCCGGACGACCATCGTCAGACCGCACTGGAGCGGCTGCGCCAGCCGGTGACGAGCCGGCCGCGGGGCGTTCGCCGGGAGGAGGTGGCGGCGCCTGCCCTCGTGGGTCGCGGCGCGGGTCGTACGGGTTGAACCCATAGCCTTTCAGCGCGTTGTAGTTGCCCGGCATCCCGTTGGCCACCCAGTTGGCCAGCTCGGTCATCATGGTCTTGGCGATGATGACGGCGCCAGCGTCGAGCAGGTTCTTGGCCAGCGTCGCGTCGTACGGCGGCACCAGCCCGTCGAAGGCGAGCGCGCCACCGGTGGTCGGCATGAACGTGGTGTTGACGTTGTCCTTCAGGGCGATGGGAATTCCGTGCAACGGGCCGCGCACCGTTCCGGCTGCCCGTTCCCGATCGCGCGCGTCGGCATCCTCGAGCGCTCCGGGGTTGACGGCAATCGTCGCGTTCAGCGCGTCTTCATAGATGGCGATCCGTACGAGGTACTGCTGAACGAGCGCGCGCGACGTCAGGCGCCCGTCGCGCATGGCGGCCTGCATGTCCTCGATGCTGGCCTCGACGACGCTGAACGGGGGCGCGTCAGCCGTCGGCTCTGGAGCCGCACCCGAACAGGCCACTGCCGTCACTATCAGCGCTGCCAGCGGCAGCGTCCACCCTCGCGTCATGCTGACCTCCGGCGCAAAGCTTATACCTTCCTCGAGGTTTCCTCATGACCCCTGCCAGGCGCCGTGGCAGGATGTCGGCGAATCGCACGACGACTTCTCTGGAATGTCCGCTATGAAGACTCGCACCGGTTTGCTCAGTCGCCTGTGCTGGCTCGTTTGCTCTTTTCAAAATCTCGCCCGCAGCGATCGCAGCGTGCGCACGACCGACTCGCGGGCGACGCGATCGACGATGGGCGATGCGATGGGCGCGATGGCCCACGGCACGTCGCGGCTGAGCGTCATCGAATCGAGCGTGACCATGACGCCGCCGGGCACCGCCGCGTAGCACCAGTACGCGTTCATTCGCCAGAGAAATCCGCGATCCTCATCGGGTCGCTTTTCACGCTCGGCTGGAGTGCCCAGTCCCTCGATCTCGGCGATCTTCGTCGCCACGCTGCGGCTCCGGATGGTGGAGGCGTCGATTGCTTTGTACGTCACTCGGTGTTCGGTATTGAACGCGGCGGTGACGAGCGACGATCGGCGAATCTTCAGGTACACGCGATCGGTATCGCCTGTTCGCTCGAGCAGGCGGGCGTCAATCACGTCTTCCTGCTTGTGGTGGAGTGGATCCCGCACAGCCGTCACCAAGTGTTCGAGCGTGATGCCGGGGACGAAGACGCGTCCACGCCAGTGGTGGACGCGCCCATCCGGAATGTCGATGGCGGCGTCGCTCAGCAGCACCTCCTCGACCAGGACGTCGCCTGGTGCCAGTGCGTCACGAGCGCTTGCGCTCGTCGTCATGTTCGCTCGCGGCGGCGTCGTGTCGAGATCGATACGTGCCTCGGCTGCGCGCACGTACGCCTCCCAGGCGGCCACCGTCGCAGCTCCCGGTCCGGCGGCCACGAGTGGCGGACTCGCAAGCACGAACATGGCGGCCAGGACGCTGACGGCCCAGGCGGGCCACGGTGTGGCCCTTCGCGGACGGCGCCTCATTGCCGCTCCTGCGGAAGCGGCTCGGCGCGATACAGCGCCGCGGTGTTTCGTGCAGCCGAGACGAGGAAGACGGCAAACATGCCGATAGCGGCGATGAGACCACCCACGTCGAATAGTAACTGTTCCCGCAGGCCGAACGGCGCGACGACCGGATTGACCATCGCGACCAGCGCTCCGATCGACAGCAGAATGCGGAGCTCGGTCGGACCGAAGCCGGCGAAGGACAGTCGGAAGACGCCGAGGGCGTGCGTTGCGAGAAACGATTCGGCGCAGAGCAGCAGGTAGCCAACGAGCAGCGCCGCGGCAATCCACCCGCTGACGAGCCCGGACAGCGCCATGCCGGTGAAGAGAAGCACCGCGTTGGCAATGTCGACGACGTGATCGACATAGAAGCCGTAGCGCGGGCGCTGCCGCCGCCGGACGCGCGCCACCGTCCCGTCGAGGCTGTCGCCAAACCAGTTGAGGGCGAGGAAGGCGGGAACCGACGCCAGCGCCCACGGTGTCGAGCGTGCCTGCACGAACGCCAGCGAGGCCGCGACCATGCTGGCAGCGCCGAGCGCGGTCAGGTGATCGGAAGACACCCAGCGGGGAAGACGCTCGGCCATCCACACGAGCGCGCGCTTCTCGGCGGAGGCGAGCACACTGGTGTGCTCGCGCACATGCGCCGCCGGCGAATCGGAAAGAAAGGCGGATACGGACGCAATCATCGCGGCACTCCTGACGAGGCGTTTGCTACCGCCTCACTGGGGAATGTGCCAAGCGGCCGAAAAAGGCTCAGCGGGGGGCGACGGGGTTGAACGACTGCGCTGTTCCATACGTCAGAATGATTGACGTCGAGGAGCTCACCTGGTCCCATTGATGCGCTTCCGTTTACACGAATTTGGCGAAGGAGAACCCGCCATGGGAACGCGCCGCTGGATCGTCGCCGGTCTTGTTTGCTTGATTCTCGGGCTGAGCGCACCTCTTTCCCCCACCAGCCAGACACCCGAGAGCAGGTTCAGTCCCCAACCCGACCACCGCATCTCCTCGTCGTCAGCCCCGGGACAGGTCGATTTTGGCAGGCTTCCACTCTACTTCGTGGAAAACGGCGGACAGCTCGATTCGCGCGTCGCCTACTACTGGCGCTCGCCGGAGGCGACGGCATACTTCACGCCCGGGGGTGTCACCTTCGCGCTGTCAGCGCGCCGGCCTCACCGAACACCTGAAATGTCGGGGCGGCTGCGGCCCGTCGCTCTCACCTCGTCGTCTGATGCGAGCAACAGGAACTGGGTCCTCAAGCTCGACTTCGTGGACGCAAACGCGAACGTGGTCCCGCGCGGCCAAGACAAGGCTGACACGGTCGTCAGCCTGAAATACACCCTGGTGCTCGAGCCGGGCGCCGACGCCAATCACGTCAAGCTCAGATATCGAGGAGCGACCTCCGTAGAGCGCACTGTTGATGGCCGACTGGCGGTCCACACCCCCATCAAAACGCTGTACGAGGAGAAGCCATATGTGTATCAGGACGTCAACGGCCAGCGAGTAGAGGTCGCGGCTGCCTATGAGATCGAAGCAGGGGCGCAGGCTGACGGTCAGACATACGGCTTCAGGCTTGCAGAGTATCGCCGCGACCTGCCTCTGATCCTGGATCCATTCTTCGCTTACGCAGGCTACATTGGCGACGACGATGCCGACGCGGGGCACGGCATTGCGGTGGATGGTTCCGGAAACGCCTACGTTGTCGGATACACAACGGCGTCCTCGAATACGTCATTCCCAGAAACGGTTGGATTGGGACAAAACGTGCTATCGATGGACGCGTTCGTCGCAAAGATCAACGCCGCCGGCTCGGGGTTTGTCTATATCAGCTATGTCGGTGGGTTCAACCACGACACAGGTTACGGCATTGCGGTGGACGGTGGCGGCCATGCCTACATTACCGGCTACACGGCCTCAGCCGATTCTTTTCCGCACGGCACCGGGTTTGGAGGGCTCACAAGCTTCGACTCGACCTATAACGGCGGCACGGGAGACGCGTATGTCGCCAAGCTCAATGCGGACGGCACCGCTCTTCTCTACGCTGGGTACATCGGCGGAAGCGATGATGAAGCCGGCTACGGGATCGCAGTCGATTTCAGCCACAACGCCTACGTGACCGGAGGGACCTGCTCGGACCAGACGTCCTTTCCGGATGGGGATGGTCTAGGAGCGCTGACCGGACCAGACGTGACCTATAACGGTGGCAGCGGCGGATTCGAGTATTACTGCGACGCCTTTGTCGCCAAGGTCAATCCAGAGGGCAACCAACTGATCTACGCCGGCTACATCGGTGGCACCAACTATGATGAAGCGCGCAGCATCGCCGTGCAGTCATCGGGCCAGGCGTACGTCACGGGATCAACGGGGTCGAGTCAATCGAGCTTCCCTGAGACGCTCGGGCCGGACACCACGTACAACGGCGGCGGAGATGCCTTCGTCGCCAAGGTCAAGAGTGACGGGTCAGGCTTGAACTACGCGGGGTACCTCGGCGGCGGCGGCAAGGACGATGGTAACGGCATCGCTCTGAGAAGAGATCTCATCGTCACTGGCCGATTCCTTTCCATTGTGCACACGGCCCTCGTGACGGGTTCAACCGAGACACACGCGAACCTGTTCCCGGCAACGATTGGACCCGACACCAGCCACAACGGCTTTTATGACGCATTCGTGGCCAGGGTCACGAGCGGCGGCTCCGGGCTGCTCTTTGCTGGCTTCATTGGCGGCTCCGGTTACGACGTCGGGAACGCCATTGCTGTGGACAGTAACGGCTATGCGTATGTCGTCGGGGCCACGAGCTCCGATGAGACGTCGTTCCCCGTGAAGTCCGGTCCGGACACGACATACAACGACAACGGCGACGCCTTTGTTGCCAGGCTGAAAAAGGACGGCACCGGATTGTTGTATGCCAGTTACGTCGGTGGGAGTGGCGGCACTAATCCGAACGTGCTGGACGATTTCGGGCTCGGCATCGCCGTGGACGTTTGGGGAAATGCCTACATCACGGGAATCACTCAATCGGATCAGACCACGTTCCCCGATGGGAATGGATTCGGGACCCTCGGTGGGCCGGATACGATTTACAAGGGTCTCGACGCCTTCGTTGTCAAGATCGCCAACTTCTTCATCTATATCCCGTGGCCATGGCCATTCGACGCGTTCGAGCGTGCGGACGCTCGGTAGACCTATCGCTCTGCTGTACGAAGAGTCCGATGAGTGTAAGCGTTAGCCGGCCGCCTTCAAGGTCATACGATAGACCTGCACCGGCGCACTGAACCCTTTCGCCAAGAGGGGCGCCATGGCATCGGCGGCAACGAAGCTTGCACGATCGACATGAATCGAGGTGATGTGTGAATCAGAAGTGTCAACACAGCGGTTGCACCTGCGATCACGACGAAGCTCGTATGGTGCAGAAGAACGGGATCTACTATTGCTCCGAGCAGTGCGCGTCCAACCCTCGGGGCTCCGGGGCCTGTTCATGCGGACATCCTGACTGCCGAGGGACATCAACCGCTGACAGCGGACCGCGCTGAGAGCGATGGGTTGACACGACTGATGGCTGCGAAGGGGAGAGAGAAGCTCGGGACCGAGACGCCGCTTTCGGCCGAGCCATTCGTGCCGGCCTCGACCAACCTGGCCGATCTCGCCGCGGCCGCGGCCGCATGCGAGGGTTGCCCGCTGTTCGCACGCGCCACCCAGACGGTGTTTGGCGAAGGCCCTTCTTCAGCTCGCATCGTGCTGCTTGGTGAGCAGCCAGGCGACGCGGAGGATCTCGACGGTCGTCCCTTCGTCGGTCCGGCCGGGTCACTCCTGGATCGTGCACTCGCCGCGGCCGGCCTCGAGCGCGCCGGCGTGTACGTCACGAACGCGGTCAAACACTTCAGTTGGGAGCCACGTGGAAAGCGGCGCATCCACAAGAAGCCCCGGCAGAGCGAGATCAAGGCGTGTCGACCGTGGCTCGATGCGGAAGTCCACGCCCTTCGTCCCAGCGTGCTCGTCTGTCTCGGCGCGACCGCGGTCCAAGCGGTGCTGGGCTCGGGCGTGACCATCGCGGCGGCGCGTGGCCGTGCATTCGACACGCCGAGAGGGCGCGTGCTGGTCGCGCGCCACCCGTCGGCCGTGCTTCGCATGCGCACCCCCGAAGAACGCCGTCGCGCCTTCGACGAGCTCGTCGAGGATCTCACGCTCGCGGCGCGACTCGCGAAACGCGAGTAGGACTCCAGAGTGCAGGGTGCAGAGTGCAATGACAACGCCACCGGGTTGCTCTCGCGAGTTCTTGAGAGCAACCCGGTTGCTTCGTCTCGTGCCGCCTGCCGACCCTCGTCGGCGCTCGGCTCTCGCTCTGTAGCCGTCAGCGATGCGACGGCGGGTGTCGCTCGGTTCCCAGATCGAGCGTGCGATCGAGGTTGTAGGCGGCGCTGATGAGCGCCAAATGCGTGAACGCTTGCGGGAAATTGCCAAGCGCCTCGCCGCGGCTCCCGACCTCTTCGGCGAAGAGTCCGAGATGGTTGGAGTAGCCGAGCATGCGCTCGAACAGCAGGCGAGCGCGCTCGAGCAACGCCGGTTGAAAGCGT
This sequence comes from Acidobacteriota bacterium, assembly GCA_020200025.1. GTDB lineage: Bacteria > Acidobacteriota > Vicinamibacteria > Vicinamibacterales > UBA2999 > JAIVJN01. The sequence goes on from JAIVJN010000081.1 coordinate 10,065, forward strand.
CCGGCGCGCGTCAGCGCCTCGACCAGCCAGAACGTGCACATGTTGAATGTGCCCTCGGATCCCGGCAGACCGTCCGGCGCCTCGTCGAGGTGATAGCGACGCACCTGATTGTCGAGGAGCAGACCGCCTTCCTTCGGCGGCCGCATCAGCGCGTCGAGCGTGCTCAGCATGCGTGGATCGTTGGGCGCGATGAAGAGCGTCAGTGGCATGAGCAGCGCTGAGGCGTCGAGTGCCGTGCCGCCGTAGTGCATGACGAAGGATTTCCGCGTCTCGCTCCAGCCCTTGGTCATGATGTCGCGATACATCTCGTCGCGACCCCTGACCCAGCGCGAGACGTCGCACGGCAACGAGCGCTGTTCGGCGATCCGCAGCGCGCGGTCGACGGCCACCCAGCACATGGCTTTCGACGACACATAGTGCCGTGGGTCGGCCCGAACTTCCCACATGCCAGAGTCGGCGCTCTGCCAGTTGGCCAGGACCCACTCCACCAGTCGACCGACGCTCAACCAATCGTCGTGAGAGATCGGGTTGCCCCACTTGTTGTAGAGATAGATCGAATCAATCAACTCACCGTAGATATCGAGCTGCATCTGCTGCACCGCGCCGTTCCCGATGCGCACGGGACGTGACCCCTTGTAGCCCTCCAGGTGATCGAGTGTGTGCTCCTCGAGCGAGCGTCGCCCGTCAACGCCGTAGAGCACCTGCAGCGCGGCACCGTCCTGTTGTTGGCTCACGCCGCGCAGGAAGAGAAAGTAGCGGTGCGCCTCTTCGTGATAGCCCAGGCGCAACAACGCGTACAGCGTGAAGGCCGCATCGCGGACCCACGTGTAGCGGTAATCCCAGTTGCGCACACCGCCGACGCTCTCGGGCAGACTCGTCGTCGGTGCCGCGACGATGGCACCTGTTGGCTCGTAGGTGAGAAGCTTCAACGTCAAGAGCGAGCGCTCAACCATCTCGCGCCAGCGACCGCCATACTGGCTGCGCCCGATCCAGGCCCGCCAGAAGTGAACCGTCTGCTCAAACGAGGCCTCGATCTGACGTGCCGAAGGCGTCAGACCGGCGCTCGGTTCATCGTCTTCCATGCGCAGGATGAAGTGCGCGCTCTCGCCCTCGTCGAGGTCGAAATGCGCCACGGCTGCTTTGCCCTCGATGCGCAGGACGTTGTCGCTCACGAGAGCCAGCGTCATGCGGGGCGACACGAATCGCACGCCGTTCGGGGTGGCCTCCACATGATGATCCGCGCGCGCGTAATCGAACGCGGGGCGACAGATGACCCGGATCGGGAGGCAGCCGCGGACTGCCGTCACGCGGCGCACGAGATCGTGGTGGCGCGGCGCGGGATAGACGGTGCCGACCGGCATGAAGTCGGTGAGCTCGGCGGCGCCGTGGGCAGTCATGAATCGGCTGACGAGCACGTTGGTGTGCGACCAGTAGAACTGCTTGCAGGAGACCTCCGAATCCTCCGGCGCCACGGAGAAGAACCCGCCTTTCTGGTGGTCGAGGATGGCGGCGAAGACGCTGGGCGAATCGAAGCTCGGCAGGCACAACCAATCGATCGATCCGTCGAGGCCGACGAGAGCCGCCGTGTGCATGTCACCGATGAGGCCGTAATGCTCGATGGGCTTGTATGCCATGTCCGCTCTCGCGTCGGATATCGGATGTCGGGTGCGACCGGTGCGTCAGGTGCTTCGGTACTTGGGTGCGGTGCGACGAGTGCCTTGGTGCGCCAAGTGCGGCGCTACCAGTCGGCATCCACCCCCGCAACCCTACGCGGCACCGGTCGCGCGCGCCCCAAGTACCTGAGTACCTGACGCACCAATCGCACCTGACTGCCAGCATGGTAACAGTCGCACGCGCACCCAAGTACCCGAGCACCTCAGCACCGGTCGCACCTGCACCCAGTACCTGAGCACCTGTCGCACCCGATCGAAACAACCCTGGCTCGGCCGCGCTCGTCTAACCGACCGCCCTGGCAGGAGAAGTCGCAATGTTCCTTCGAGATCTTCGCTTCCAGCTCCGGATGTGGCTTCGGCAACCGCTCTTCGCAGCGGTGGCCATCGGCACGCTGGCGTTGGGCGTCGGCGCCAACGTCGCGATGTTCAGCGTCGTGCGGGCCGTGCTCCTTCGTCCGTTGCCTTATCCGGACGGCGACCGCCTCGTCCAGATCCGCAGCTTCGACGGTGGCGAGGGAACGGTCGGCAACCTGTCGCCCGCGGACTTTCTCGACTTCGAGCGCGACACCATGACCTTCGCGGGCATGGGCGCGCACCTCGAGGCGCTGGCGGGACGCCTCGAACAGCAGTATCCCGCCGACAACACCGATCTCGGGGTGCTCGTCAGCCCGCGCAGCGAGGACGTTCGCATCGATGGCAACGTCCTGGCTTTTACGGTGCTGGTCGCGCTCGTGAGCAGCATCCTCATCGGGTTGATTCCGGCCCTGCAGGTGGCACCGGCCGATTTGCACGAGACGTTGAAAGACGGCGGGCGCCAGCCGTCGAGCGGCGTGCGCCGCGGTGCACGCGAGGCGCTCATCGCCGCCGAGGTGGCGCTCTCGATTGTCCTGCTCGTTGCGGCGGGCCTCCTCCTGCGCAGCCTCGCCAACCTCTACCGCGTCGACCCTGGGTTTTCCGCCGAGCAGGTGCTCGCACTCGACGTGTCCCTGCCGACGGCACACTACGAGGAAGGCACGCAAATCCCGTTCTACGCGCGCCTCCTCACGAGGGTGCGGCACCTCCCCGGCGTTCGCGAAGCGGGTGCCATCAACATTCTGCCGCTCAGCGCCAACTACGACAGCCGCGGCGTTCAGATCGACCGATCGCCCGCACCCGTCGGTCAGGCAC
>JAIVJN010000082.1 GCA_020200025.1 Acidobacteriota bacterium
GTCAAGAGTGCAAGGTTCAGGGTTTGAGGTGTGCGACGTGTTGGCAACTTCGCTTTGTGCGTGAAACGCTGCATTCTTCACTCTTCACTGACTCTGCACTCTGAGCTCTCAACTGACTCTGCACTCTGCACTCTCTCAGCGCCCGGCAATCCGCTCTGCCAGATCTGCCGCGAGCGGCACCCGCCAGCTCGTGCCGCGGAACGTCCGCAGCATCAGCGCCAGCCACAGTCCGACACCGACCAGCCAGACGATCGAGTTGAGCGCCCAAATGGATCGGAAGAACGTCGGCACCACGAGAAGCGCCGTCGCGCTGATTGCGCCGATGAGCCCCATGACGAGCGAGAGCCCACCAAAGACGACGAGCGACTGGGCGGCGTGAAAGCGCACGCCGCGGTGTTGTCGCTCGAGGAAGAGGAAGATCAGGCCGGTGATCCACCAGGCGGCGTAGCAGAGCACGGCGGCGAGCTTCGGTTCCACCCCCGTGCTCGTCGGTCCTGCAAGCGGATCGGTCATCGAGACGCGCCCCGGCGAGGCGGCGGTGCCGAGACGCGGAACGTGACCTCGCGCGCCACGAGCGGCCGGTCGCCGGAAAGCGCCTGGGCCTCGACCCTCAGCACGTACAAGCCGGGAGCCACATCTTTGAGCGGGATCCGCGCGCTGAAACCGTATCCGCCCGACTGCCCCGCCAATTCGGAGCTGTCGCGCTCCTCGCGGGTCTGGAAGATGGTCTGGCCCCCCTCGGCCTTCACCGTTGCCGAAAGCGCGACCTTGTGGGCCTGCGCGCCCGTGTTGTCGTAGATCTCCGTGAAGAGTGCCAGCTCGTCTTGGTTGACGAAATCGCGATAGGTGGTCATCGGCCCGGGGAGCAGATCTTTGAGGGGATCCTTCGGGCGCACCGTCGGCGCAACGCCGCTCGTGGCAGAGGTTATGGCGATGCCGCTCATCGTGAGCGGATCTTTCGAGAAGTCGGGCACATCGACGTCGTAGAAGATCGAGCCCGCGCGCTTGTCGTTGGCTTCGCGCACCGCCACGCGCAACTGGTAGCGGCCGGGCGGCAGATCGATGGAGGTGAGCACACGGAAGCCCGCGGCGCGGACGCGCGTGAGCGTATCGGGCTTGAACGCCAGATTGACCGTGTTACGGTCGCCGGCAAACGTCTTGCCGGACTGGCTGATGGCCATGAGCGCGACCTCGAGATCGTTGTGGAACGTCCCGTTCTTTTCGACGAGCGGCAGATCGCGCGCCCCGATCAGCGTGGACACGACGACGCTGCCGTTGGGCGCGGGCCCTTTGAACACCGATGCGGCCAGCGCGAGCGGCAACGTCGACACCGGCAAGGGGCTGCTCATCGCCTCGCGCAGCTCCGGCGTGGCGTCGTTGGGGCCGGTGAGCTTGGGCTCTGTGCCCGGCCTCGCGGCGCGACATAACCTTTCCGCGCGCGGACTGTCACGCCCGGTCGATTCACCCGCACCTCGATTTTTCGCAACCGCCCGTCGCGACGGTCGTTGGCCGGGTAGTAGCCGAGCAAGTAGTAGGAGCTATTGTCGTCGACGATCCGCTGGAACGCAGTGTTAAAGTCGTTGCTGTTGACGGCTGCGAATCCACCTGTCTCATCCGCGAGAACGCGCAGGCTGTCCTGACTGAGGCGCAACTCGTTTTGTAGCGCCGAGGTTCCGAGGTTCAGCGTCGGATCGGCTGAAAGATCCTGGATCTCCGTATCGACGCCCGCATTCGTCAGGCCGCGCGGGTCGATGCCGTAGATGGCGACATTGGCGCGCGTCGCGGCGGCGATCGCTTCGCGCGTGGCGTCGATGATGGTCGTCGCGCCCTGGTTGGCGAAGGGATGGTTGATGTCGTAGTAGATGCCTTCGCTGAAGAGCACGAGCGCTTTGCGCCGGCCGCGCACGTTGCCGAGATACTCGGCCAGACTCTTCAAGGTGGAAAGCGCGTTGCGGGCTTCGAAGGTGCGCTCCTGATCGCGCGAATCGGTGATGGGATCCCCCTGCTGGCGGAGGCCGCGGGTGCGCTGCTCCTCGTCGATGCGCTCCATCACCGACGAGCGGATCTTCCGGCCCATGAACTTGTCGACCGCCGCCAGCAGCAGTTGCGCGTTGCCCGTGAACTCCTGGCCGGCGTCACCCCGGCCGCTCACGTGCACGACCGCCGCGAGGTCGTTGGCGCCCACGTAGCGCTCGATGAAGCGGCGCGCCTGCGCTTTGACGAGCGCGCTGCGCAGCGGCTGCGTGTGCAGGTCGTCGAGCACGAGCACGTAAACGCGACCATCGAAGGCGAGGTTGGTTTGGACGTCCGGCTCGATCGGCTTCGACGCAAACAAGGGCCGCTCGGCACGGGCCAGCGGAATGTTGACCAGCGAGAACGCCGTGACTTGTTGCGGCTTGCCGTCCTCGAATACCTGAAAATCCTTCTGGGTGAGCTCAGCGACAAAGCGCCCCTGCGCGTCGACGACGCGCGCGTCCACTTCGACGTAGTTCACCTCCGCACGGAAGGTGACGGGCGGTTGCTGGCTCGTCGGCGAAACCGCCGCGTCAGGCGGAGGCGGCGGCGCCGGCTCCTGGCCGGCGGCCGCGATGCCGCTCGCGAGCGTTACGAGGAGCGCTGCAAAACAAAAGTTGCGTGGATTCATATGCTTAGTTGACGCTCAGGCCTGCGCGAGAGCCGCGTTTTTCATTATAGGACGGTGGGCAGCAGGCCGGGGTTCAGGCCCTTGCTCTTGGCTTACGAGCTATACTCGAAGTTCTATGCTCGTGGACGTCGCCGCTGTGCAAGAGGCCCTTCGCGGGCAGGGTCTGGACGGGTGGCTGTGGTACGACTTCCAGAGCTCGAATCCGATCGCGCAACGCCTCGCCGGGCTCGGCCGGGGCGGTCATCTCACGTCGCGGCGCTGGTTCTATCTCATCCCGGCATCGGGTGAGCCGCGCGGGCTGGTGCACGCCATTGAACGCCACAACCTCGACGGATTACCTGGCGACAAGCTGGTCTATGCCGGCCGCGAGCAGCTCGAAGTCGGGCTGAAAACTCTGGTTGCCGGTCTCGGCCGCCTGGCGATGGAGTACTCGCCCCGTTGCGCGATTCCGTACGTGTCTCGCGTCGATGCGGGCACCCTGGAGCTGATTCGCGCCCACGGTATCGACGTCGTCTCCTCCGGCGACCTCATCCAGCAGTTCGAGGCGCTGTGGAGCGAGACGGATATCACCTCTCACCGTCGCGCCGCGGAGAAGCTGTACCGCGTGAAAGATCGGGCCTTCGACGCCACGGCTCAGCGGATGCGCGACGGCCGGTCCCTGACCGAGTACGAGCTGCAGCAGATGATGGCCGGGTGGTTTGCCGACGAAGGGCTCGTGAGCGACGCCGCACCCAACGTCTCGGCCCAGGAGAACGCCGGCAACCCACACTACCTGCCGACATCCGACCGTTCGCGCAGCATTCGTCCGAACGAGCTGCTGCTGTTGGATCTGTGGGGCAAGCTCGGCGACTCGGGCTCGGTGTTTGCCGACATCACGTGGATCGGCTTCACCGGGCGCGACGTGCCGGACGTGATGACGCGGGCGTTCACGGTGGTGCGCGACGCCCGTGACGCGGCCGTCGCCATCGTCGAGCGCGCCGCCGATGAGAAGCGCGATATCCGCGGCTTCGAGGTCGATCGTGCGGCACGCGCGGTCATCGAAGGTGCCGGCTACGGACCGCACATCCTGCACCGCACCGGGCACAGCCTCGGCGAGACGGTGCACGGCAACGGTGCCCATCTCGACGATTACGAAACGCACGACGAGCGTCGGTTGATACCGGGCTCGGGCTTTACGATCGAGCCCGGGGTGTATTTCGACGACTTCGGGGTGCGCACCGAAATCAACGTGGTATGGGGTCCTGGCGGACCCGAGGTCACTGGACCGCGTCAGCACGAGATCGTGCCGCTCGTCTGAGTGTGGAGGACGTTATGTCGACCCGGAAAACAACGCTCTTTTATGCGCTGCTGCTCGCGGTAGCGTCGCTCGCCGTGGGCATGGTCATTGCCTCACGCTTGGAACTGGCGCCGACCTCGGCGGCCCAGACCATGGCGTTGCCGAGCGCGAACAGCGCGCCGCTCGGCGGGCCCGTTGACGCCGCGACGTTTCGCAACATCGCCAAGGCGGTCACCCCGGCCGTCGTCAACATCCGGACCGAGTCGCGCCAGCGTGCCAACGAGCTCACGGAGTTCTTCGGCGGCGGCGGCGACGATCTCCTCGAACGATTCTTCGGCACGCCTCGCGGTGGCGGCGGCGGACCGCAGCAGCAGCCGCGGGAACAGATCGCGGTGGCAGCCGGCACGGGCTTCGTGATCAGCAAGGACGGCTTCATTCTCACGAACAACCACGTTGTCGAGGGCGCGACGAAGATCGAGGTGTCCTTTTTCGGCGAGGACACCGACGTCCAACATCAGGCGCGCGTCGTCGGCCGAGATCCGCTCACCGATAGCGCCCTCATCGAGCTCATCGAAAAGCCCACGCGCGAGCTTCCGGAAGTGAAGTTCGGCGATTCGTCGCAGATGGAGCCGGGCGACTGGGTGATGGCGATCGGCAATCCGTTCAATCTGTCACACACGGTGAGCGTCGGCGTGGTCAGCGCGAAGGAACGGCCCTTTCCCGTCGCCGAGCAGCGTTCCCAGGACGTCATCCAGACCGACGCGGCCATCAACCCCGGTAACTCTGGCGGGCCGCTCCTCAACTTGCGCGGCGAGGTCGTCGGGATCAACACCGCGATCTATTCCGATCCGCGCCAGCAGGGCAACATCGGCATTGGCTTTGCCATTCCGATCAACGCCGTCCGCGACCTGCTGCCGCAACTCAGAAACGGCAAGATCACGCGCGGCGTCATCGGCGTCACGGTGAGAGATGTGCCGAGCGATGCGATCGCGGAGTTTGGCCTCAAGGAGCGCCGCGGCGCGCTCATCACCTCCGTCGGGTCGAACGGGCCCGCCGCGCGTGCCGGAATCCAGCCGGGCGACGTGATCGTGGAGTTCAACGGGAAGCCCGTGCGTCGGCGCGACGAGTTGGTCAACATGGTGGTAGCGACCAAGCCGGGAAACGCCGTACCGATCAAAGTGATCCGCGACAAAGAGGAACGTACTCTCACGCTCACGGTCGACGAGCTCAATCTCGATGCGGAAGCTTCGCGGCGAACGCGAACCGACAACAGCGATGGCAGCGAAGAGACGAGCGGCTTCGGCATCACCCTCAGTGCGCTCACCTCGGACATGGCGCGTCGCTTGCGCGTGCCGCCCGACATCGAAGGCGTGCTCGTCACCGAGGTCGAACAGGGCAGCCCCGCGTTCAGGGAAGGCATCGCGCGCGGTGACATCATCCTGCAGGTCAACCGCAAGCCCGTGACCTCGCCGCAGGAAGCCATTCGAACCCTCGACGCGGTGCCTTCGGGCAGTACCGCGTTTCTGCTGCTTCTTCGCAACGGCCAGCAGCAGTTCGTGACTGTCCGCAAGGATTGAGGGCAAGAGACGGGGCTCCCTCCCCCGCCCTCATTCCCCCGTTGCATCACGTCCCGCTTCCGTATAATGGCGGGTTCATGGCACTCGAGCGAGAGATCAAGCTCCGCTTCGACACGGCCGACGAGGCTCGTGCCCGCGTCCTCGAGCTCGGCGTCACGCCCTTCAAGGGCCGCCGCCTCCAAGAAGACTGTCTGCTCGACGATGAACGCCAATCGTTGAGAAAGCGAGAATGCGTCCTTCGTGTGCGTAATGAAGGGGGCAAGGGCCTGCTCACCTTCAAGGGCGCCGGCCAGCCGGGGCCGATGAAGCTGCGCGAGGAGCACGAGACCGTCGTCGCTGACGGCGAGACCCTGCTGACGATTCTCGCAGAAGTCGGGCTGCGCGTCTGGTTTCGCTATGAGAAGTACCGCGAGGAGTTTCACTTTGCAGACGTGATCATCGCCGTCGACGAAACCCCGCTTGGGACCTTCATCGAGATCGAAGGGGGCGAATCGCACATCCATCAGGTCGCGCGCGAGCTCGGCCGTGCTCCCTCCGACTACATCACCGACTCCTACCATGCGCTTTTTCTGAAGCATCGCGAGGCTATCGGGATCGAGGGCAACGACATGGTGTTCGCGGCCCAGCTCTGATGACGGCTGCTGGCGACTGGCCTGCCCTTGTCTTGACGGCGGGTCTCGGCACGCGGCTGCAGCCCTTGTCGTCGGCGCGCGCAAAGGCCGCCCTCCCGGTCGGCGGCGACGTGCTCATCAGGCGAATTCTGCGGTGGCTGCGCCGGGCCGGCGTCACGCGCGTCGTCGTGAACCTGCACCACCGGCCGGAGACGATCACGCGGCGGCTCGGGGACGGGCGCGACCTCGATGTCGAGGTCCGCTACTCCTGGGAAGATCCGGTGCTCGGATCGGCTGGCGGGCCTCGACGTGCGCTCCCTCTCCTGGACGCCGACCGATTCTTCATCGTCAACGGCGACACGTTGACCGATGTGGATATCGGCGCCGTGCGGCTCGCGCACGAGCAATCGGGGGCGCTCGTCACGATGGCGGTCGTCCCGGGCGACACCGCGCGGTACGGCGGCGTGCTCGTCCGTGGGAATGGCCACGTCACCGGCTTCTCTTGGGGCAATTCCCGCTCCCCACTTCTCTCAACGACCGCACCTGCCGCACCTGCCGCACCTGTTTCCTACCACTTCATCGGCGTGCAGGCGGTGGACGCGCGTGCTTTCGCCGAGGTTCCCGACGGCGAACGGTCAGAAACGGTGGGGTCGCTCTATCCGAGTTTGATCGCCAAGGCGGTCGGCTCCGTGCGAGCGTACGTC
>JAIVJN010000310.1:0-6922 GCA_020200025.1 Acidobacteriota bacterium
GCTTGGTGTCGATGTCGACAAGCGCCGAGGACTCCGCCTGCTGGAGCTCGGCTCGGGCCTGGGCAATCTCCTCGTCGAAGCCGCCTCACGGGGCTACGAGGTGACCGGCGTCGAGTACTCCGAGAGCTCTGTGCGTGCCGCCAACGCGCGACTAGCATCGCCTCGCGTAATGCAGGGCAGCATCACCGATGTCAACTTGCCCGCGGGTCATTTCGATGTCGCCGTCCTGGCGGACGTGATCGAGCACACCCGCAACCCTGTTGCCGATCTGCGTCTCGTATGGCGGGCGCTCCGGCCCGGTGGCGTGCTCTTTATCGCCGTGCCAAGCCTCGATAGCTGGTCGGCGCGACTGCTGCGCGAACGCTGGATGGAGTTCAAGCTCGAGCACTTGTTCTACTTCGACAGCGTGACCGTGCAGTCGCTGCTCTTCAAGGCGGGTTTCGAACAGGTAGAAGTCGCCGCGGGACGTAAGACCTTGAGCCCCGACTATGTGATTCGGCATTTCCAGCGGTTCCCCGTCCCTATGGTGTCGCCGGCGGCGCGCCTCACGGGCGGCATGATGCCTGGGACGCTTCGTCACAAATCCATTTCCCTGGTTGCGAGCGGTATCAATGTCCTCGCCAGCCGCACCCTGCTTCCGCCACCCGGCGAGCGCCTCGAGACGCTCTCGGTCATCGTGCCCGTGTTCAACGAGCGCGCCACCTTCTCCGTCCTCATCGAGCAACTGCTCGCTAAGCAGATTCCGGGCATGAGGCTCGAGGTCGTGATCGTCGAGAGCCACTCGACGGACGGCACGAGAGAAGAGGTCGAGCAAGTGGAAGGTCGGCCAGGCGTGCGCGTGATCTACGAGGAGCGGGCCCGCGGAAAAGGCCACGCCGTCCGGGCCGGGCTCGCGCATGCCACCGGTGACTTCGTCCTCATCCAGGACGCCGACCTCGAGTACGACCTCAACGATTACGAGATGCTGCTCGAGCCTCTACGCTCCGGCCGCGCGGCCTTCGTGCTCGGTGCGCGGCACGGGATGGATGGGCGGACCTGGAAGGTGCGCCACTTCACCGACCAGGTGCTCGTCAGCCAGGTGATGAATCTCGGACACCTGTTGTTCACCAGCCTCTTCAATGTCGTCTACGGCACGCGCCTGCGCGACCCGTTCACCATGTTCAAAGTGTTCAGGCGCGACTGCCTGCACGGGCTCACTTTCGAAGCCAATCGCTTCGACTTCGACTGGGAGCTGGTCGGCAAACTGGTGCGCGCCGGCTACACGCCGCTGGAGATACCGGTCAACTATCAGTCGCGCTCGTTCTCGGAAGGAAAGAAAGTGTCCTTCTTCCGTGATCCTCTCACGTGGATTCGAGCGTGCTTCAAGTATCGTTTCGTCTCGCTCGGACGCCGAGGACGTGCGAAGCGCGCGTTCTGACGTCCGCACGCTGCGCGGCTATCCCAGTTACGGCACGTTCACCGTCACTACGTTCGACTCCGCGCTCGGGCCCGCAGCATTGACCGCCACGACGCTCACTTGGTAGCTGCCTGGCGGCACGTTGGGCACGAATGCGCTTGTAGCGGTTTGCCCGGGCAGAGTTGCCACGATGGCCGAAGAGCCGGGAACGCGAGCCACGACGATGTAGCTGGTTGCGCCCGCGCCCGAGCTCCAGGAAAGCGTCACGCTTCTACCGCTCACCGATGCCGGGTTCATCGTCGGAGCGCCGGGAGGCGTGGCTCCACCAACCGTGAAGGAAATCTCGTTTGACGTCGCGCTGCCAGCAGCGTTCGATGCCACGAGTCGCACGTAAATGCGCGCGCCCGTGGGCGCCGGCGCCGTGACACCAGACTGGCCAGTCACGTTGAATGCGCCGAGATTGGAGGCGCCCGGGGCAGTTCCGGCGAGAAGCACGTACTGCGAGGGTGCCCCGCCGGCGCCAGCCGCCCAGCTCAAGGTGATCGGGTTGACCTGACTCTGAACGACGGAGAGCGTGGGAGCGCCTGGCGGCCCGACGGGACCGGGTGCGATGCCGCCGGGAAGCAGCAAGTTCAACACGTTCGAGGAGTGACCGGCGTTCGTGTACGCGCTCTCCGTGATGATGCGGACGAACCAGGTTCCGTTCGGCAACGTCCCCGAGCCGCTCGTCACGTTCACCGGCACTTGGACGTGCGCCGCGAGCGGCACGAAGCTCGGGTTGGTCCCAACTTCGATCCGGTAGGCCGTGACCGGGCGGCCGCCGTCGGGCGGATCCCAGGCGATCGTCACCCCGTTGCCGGCTGTTGCGTGGAGACGCAGATTGCGCGCGGGCGGCGAGCGCCAGTCCACGAGGACATTGGTCGCGAGCGCCTCGTCGAAATCGCCCGTCAACGTGTTGCGGGCGAGAATCCTGAACGTCCAATTTCCGGGCGCGAGCCCGAAGATATTGGACACCGCGAAACCCGAGTTGGCGGACGGTCCGCTGCCGCCCGGGCACGGAAGGCCGGTTGCGAGTGGCGCACCCCATTCGCCGGTCGGCACGCTCCCCAGCAGATTGATGGCGGTCCCCGTCGGACCGCCCATGGCATACGCGATGACTTCATCGATGCCACTGCCGCTCGTCGCGGCCGGGTGATACGCGCATCCGCCCAACGTGTATCCGGAGTAGAACGTGCCGCCCGACTGAGGCTGCAGGAGCGAGATGACGGCACCGTCCGCGAATGGCGCGAGCACGCGAAGAAGGCCGGTGGAGTAGAGGCCTTGTGTGTTCGTGGCTGCGCCGTGCGTATCCGTCACTTCGACGTACACGTAGTAGAGGCCGGGAGGCACTCCACTTGACGGCCACTGCCACGCGCCTGCGCCAGCGTCGATACCTTGACCAATCAGCGTGGCCCCGTTGGCGGCGTTGGTATCAGTATCGAGAAAGACTCGCGCCGTCCTGGTGCCGTTGGCATCCCCGTCTGCGAGACTCCAGCGCACCGTATACGTGGCGCCGAGCGTGACCTCGTCGGGCGCCGTCAGCTTCACGCTGTCTACCGAGAACGGCACCTGTATGTAGCGAGCCGTAGACGATGCGAGCCACCGATCCGTTGCCCATGTCGAACGGATACTCGAGCTGCAGCGTGAAGGTGAGATAGCGGTAGCGTGTCGTCGCGATCGGTGTCGCGTTGTTCGTCGGCCCGAGCAGGAAGAAGTTGGGATCGCCCTGCACACCTGGGTTGCCCGAAGCCGACACGTTCACCCCGCGCAGCATGTTCCCGCCGGCGGGCGACGGCACGAGCTGAAGAGGGTTGATGTTGCTGGCGCCGGCGACGTCCGCGGCATCGTCCATGTCCCACGGATTGCCGAGAACATTCGCCGCATAGTCGGTGCCAGACGTGGTGCTCGGGGCAATCACCGCGAGCCGCGGCGGATCATTGATGATGAAGCTGCGGTCCGTCGAGTCGTTGCCGCACGCGAGACGCAGGGTGTAAGCGCCAGGCGGGAAGATGCCGTAGTTGAACGATGTCGAGATGGTGCCGGCGGCGCCGCTCGCGACCGGCGTGGACGTGCCAGCGCCGTCGATGACGAAGAGCGTATAGGCGCTCGTGCAGTTGGTCGCCTGCACGCTCATCATCGCCGAGCCAGGCGTGCCGTCGGCCGCGGTCAGCCGTACCCAGTCGACAGAGACGGACGCGCCGTTCGCATTTGTCGGATCGAACCGCAGGCCACGCACCAGCGCGTGGCTCGTAAACGGCGATCCGCCAGCGGTGGCTGCGCCGAGGTCGAATGACAGCACCTGCTCGGCGCCGTTCGGCGTCGGTCCGAGCGCGGTCGAGCCAGCGTCGAGTCCACGCGGTCCGAAGAACCAATGCACCGCGATTGGACCCGAGCCGCCAGACACCGTGACCTTCGCCGAGAATCTACGGTAGCGGCCGGTGTCGATCGGAAATCGGCCGCCGTCACGGCCGGCCGGCACCGTGAGGTGCTGCCCGGCATAGAGGAGCCCGAGCATGGGATCGATCGAGTTGCTTTGTGCGACGAAACGGCCGCCGTTCAGGAAGACACCGCGCCCATTGACGTGCGCCGATGCCGTCTGCGACCAGCCGAGATACTCGTCAGGATGCTCGGAAACGTCGTCAACGTTGGAGAAGTCCCATGGGTCGTGCAGCACGTCGGTCGCATAGTCTGGACCGGCGCTGAATACCTGACCATTCGCAGGGCTGGTGATGCTCGGCTGAGCCGATGCGGGTGCCGCGCGACTGACAAGAATCGCGACGAACACGGCAGAAAACGTCGAGGCGCGGCCCATGTGGCTGTCCGTGCTCCTGAAGTGGCGCGCCAATCCGCGAAGGATCGTGCCGTGCAGCGAGAGCAGTGCAAGAGACGGGCCTGAAAGGCGTCTTGGTGCGTTTGTGTGGCGCCGCGCACAATCATGCAATCGAACCGGCGCGTGGCGAACGCACCGCTCAGGCAACCTGGCGCGTGCGAACGCACCGCTCAGGCAACCTGGTTACTCTCTCGAGGACAACCAGGTTGGTCACTCGAGGGCAACCTGGTTGCTCACTCGAAGCCTCGCCTGTTTACGCGGTGAGGGTGCGTTCGTCCTCGCTCAGTAAGGCCCCGACGAGCTCGCCGATGGCCAGGCACGAGGTCAGACCAGGCGATTCGATGCCCGCGACCTGGACGATGCGCGGGTTCTGCATGTCCCGGCCAATCTTGAAATCCGCGAAGCTCTGTTCGGGCGGATACAACTTGGCCCGGATCCCTGTTCCGCCAGGCTGCAGCATGTCCAGCGTGAGCGCCGGCAGGAGGCGCTGTGTCGGCTCGACGAAGGCCTCGAGGGGCAAGCGGTCGCCTTCGTAGTCCTGTTTACCGCTCTGGAAGCGCACCGTGGGACCGATCAGCACGCTGCCCCACGTCGTCTTGGTCACGTGCATCCCGAGGCTATGCCCCGCGCGATGGGGCAAGGGATAGACGAGGCCGTTGACCAGATAGCGCTTCGACGGCGCCAGCTCGGCATACTCGCCGCGGCACGGATAGATCGTGAACGACTCGCCCCCCAACATCGCCGACGTCTCGTCGGCGTACAGCCCGGCCGCGTTGATCACTTGCGCGGCGAGAATCCGCTCGTGCGGCGTGACCAGCACCATGCCTTCGTTGCCGAGGTCGGCGCCCACGAGCGCATTCCCGGGCAACAGCGCGACATCGTGTGCTGCGGCCACCCGGGCGAGCGCCCGCACCAGCGCCTCCGCCTCGAGGATGCCCGTGGACGGTGACCAGAGTGCCGCGGCCGCATGGATGTGCGGCTCACGGGCCCGCACGACCGCGGGCGCCACCAGCTCGACATCGTCGACGCCATTGGCCTCCGCGCGCGACTTCAAGGACTCGAGCTCGCCTATCTCGCCGGCATGCGTGGCCACCACGAGCTTGCCCAAGCGGCGGTGCGGCACGCCGTGTGCGGCACAGAACTCGTAGAGGAGCGTGCGTCCGCGCACACACATGCGCGCTTTGAGGCTCCCGGTCGGATAGTAGAGACCCGCGTGGATCACGCCGCTATTGTGCGTGCTCGTGCCCTGGCCCAATCTCGGCTCGCGTTCGAGCAGGCACACCGAGAATCCACGCTGGGACGCCGCTACCGCACAGGCGAGGCCCACCACGCCGCCGCCGATGACCGCCACGTCGATCCGCTCAAAGGTTGCGCCGGACACGGCGAGAATCATACGATAGGAGGTCGCGCATCTTCGCGCGGCCGTGGCCGACCACCGGGTGGCCGGGCGATCGAGCGCCGATCGACACCAGTGCCATACACGCCACAGGCCGAGGCCAAACGCTCCGTGCGAGTTCCCCTCCTCGATCTTCAGGCGCAGTATGCGCCGCTCCGTGAGGTTCTGCTCGATGCGGTCACTCGTGTATGCGACAGCCAACGCTTCATCATGGGATCCGAGATCGAGGCACTCGAACGTGAGCTCGCCTCCTATCTCGACGTGCGACACACCATCGGCGTGTCCTCGGGCACAGATGCCCTTCTCATGAGCCTGATGGCGCTCGAGATCGGCGCCGGCGACGAGGTCATCACGAGCACTTACTCCTTCTTCGCCAGCGCCGGATCGATCGTCCGCGCCGGCGCGCGGCCGGTCCTCGTCGACGTCGAACCAGATACGTGCAATCTCGATCCAAGCGCCGTCGAAGCTGCGGTCACACCGCGCACGCGCGCCATCGTGCCGGTGCACTTGTTCGGCCAGAGCGCCGATCTCGACCCCATCCTCACCACCGCCCGCCGCCACGGGCTCGCCGTCGTCGAGGACGCTGCGCAGGCGATCGGCGCGCGCTACAAGGGGCGGCGCGTCGGTGGCATTGGCGACGTCGGGTGCTTTTCGTTCTTTCCGAGCAAGAATTTAGGCGGTTTTGGCGACGCGGGATTGGTGACGACGAGTGACGACCGGTGGGCGGCGCGCCTGCGCATGCTTCGCAATCACGGCATGGAGCCGAAGTACTACCATCAGATCGTCGGCGGCAATTTCCGGCTCGATGCGTTACAGGCCGCGGTGCTGCGCGCCAAGCTCCCGCACCTCGACGCCTGGACCGACGGCCGCCGAAGAAATGCCGAGCGTTATCACATGCTCTTCGCCTCGAGCCCGGCCGCTTCGCGCGTGTCGTTGCCGACCGCTCGGGCCGCGTCGTTTCATGTCTACCACCAGTTCGTGATCCAGGTCGATGACCGGGACGGGCTGCGACGCCATCTCGAAGCCTGCGACATCGGCACCGAGGTGTACTATCCGGTCCCGTTGCACCAGCAGCCGTGCTTTGCCGGCCTTGGCTGCCCCCCCGGAGAGTTTCCGCACGCGGAGCGCGCAGCGGCGCGATCCTTGGCCCTACCGATCTACAGCGAGCTCACCGAAATACAGCAGGCGTGGGTGGTTGAAAGCATCTCGGAGTACTACAGATGATCGCGGCGGGGCAGAACCCGCCGTCGAGCGGTAGGCC
>JAIVJN010000310.1:6957-13762 GCA_020200025.1 Acidobacteriota bacterium
GGATGTCACCCGGTCAGAGTCATATCCTATGAACCTCAAAACACGCATCGAACAGAAAGACATCACCGCCGCGATCATCGGATTGGGATACGTCGGTCTGCCGCTCGCGATCGAGCTCGCGAAGGCGGGCGTGACCGTAATCGGATTCGACATCAGCGTGCCGAAGATCGATGCGCTGAAAGAAGGCCGCAGCTACATTCCCGACGTCTCCTCCGATGACGTGCGCCAGATGGTCGAAAGCGGCCGTCTGCGTCCCACGACCGAACGCTCCGAGCTGGCGGCGGTCGACGTCATCGATATCTGTGTGCCGACGCCGCTCAGAAAAACCAAGGATCCCGACTTGTCGTACGTGCTGCAGGCCGTCGAAACGACGACCTCCGTGCTGCGGCGCGGTCAGCTCGTCATTCTCGAATCCACCACCTATCCTGGCACGACCGAAGAAGTCGTGCAGCCGGCGCTCGAACAGAGCGGCCTCAAGGTCGGGACCGATCTCTTTCTCGCGTTCTCACCCGAGCGTGTCGACCCCGGAAACGCGACCTATCACACGCGCAACATCCCGAAGGTCGTGGGCGGCGTCGATCCCGTCAGCACGGAGCTGGCGGCGGCGTTCTATGCGCTGGTCGTCGAGCGAGTGGTGCCGGTCACGTCGACACGCGTGGCCGAGATGATCAAGCTGCTCGAGAACACGTTCCGCGCGGTGAACATCGGGCTGGTGAACGAGATCGCTCTGATGTGTCACCGCATGGGCATCGACGTGTGGGAAGTCATCGATGCGGCCGCCACCAAGCCGTTTGGCTTCATGCCGTTTTATCCGGGGCCCGGTCTCGGCGGCCACTGTATACCGATCGATCCGTTCTATCTCTCATGGAAGGCGAAGCAGGCGGGCTTCGAAGCGCGTTTTATCGAGCTGGCCGGGCAGGTGAACGGCGCGATGCCTGAATACGTGGTCTCGCGCATTGCCGAGGCGCTGAACACCGAGCGCAAGGCGGTGAACGGGTCGCGGGTCCACGTGCTTGGCGTCGCCTACAAGCGGGACGTCGACGACCTCCGCGAGTCGCCCGCGCTCGATATCGTCGAGCTCGTCCACCGCCGTGGGGGTGTCGTGACCTACACCGACCCCCATGTGCCCGAGCTCCACCACGACGGCCGCTCATTGACGTCGATCCCGCTCGAGCAAGCGCTGAAGGCGGGAGCGGATTGCGCCGTGATTGTCACCGATCACTCCTCGTTCGACTGGCCCCGCATCGTCGACGGCTTCCCACTCATCGTCGATACTCGCAATGCGTTGAAGAAGACGAAGAGCCCGCGGATCTTTCGTTTGTAGGTGGACACTGCCAAAGGCAACACGAAGTTCACGAAGGCCACGAAGAGATATTCGTACCCCTCGGTTCCTTCGTGGCCTTCGTGTTCTTCGTGTTCACCGTTCTTCGTCATTCCCAACGCGCCGTGACACGGAGCGCGCGGTCACCAGCTTCGGCGAGGCCGTCGCTATCGATCTGCACCATCACCCAGCGCTCGCCGATCGGCACGTCCACCGCGCAAGGCACGGGGCCCGGCAAAGAGCGTTCGGTGTCGAGGACAATCTGGTGCCGGTCGTGGACACGCAAGCGGATGGGCTCTCGAGCGAGAGCGTCGATGGCCGGCTCGAGCGTCAATAGAAGTCGTCGCCCTTCGGCCGGAATGACACCCACCGCACGATGGGCCGCCCAGCGTTGCTCGCCACCCCGGATCGGTTCGGCGGCTGAGAAGCCGTAGCCGTACAACCAGCCAATCCGGTGCGCGCGGAACGGCGGGCGCAGGTTCACGACCGCGCTACGGAGCGTGAGACCGGCCCAAACGAGCGGCAGCAAACAGACCGCCAACAACACCAGACCGGCGGCCTGCGCTCGGTGCGTCTCACGCTGTGGGCGCTCAGGCTGCTCCAATCCCAGGCGGCCGGCGCAGAACAACAGCACGGCGGCCGTCTGCAACACCAGGGGGTGCTGGGTTGGCGGCGACACCAGGCTCATCACCCCCAGTGCCGCGATCGCCGCGCCGACGAGGAGGGCGAGCGGACGGTCGGCACGGCGTCGCCACAGTCTCGACACCAAGAGCGTTACGAGCCACGAACACCAGATCGCCGGCAGGCTTCCGAGCCAGCCAAGCTCCGCAACTTGCTGACGCCACCAATTCTGAGCGTTGTCCGGCGGAATCACTTTGCGCATCGTGATGAACGCGTAGTCAGGGGCAAAGAGCGGAAACGATCCCGGGCCTACGCCGGTTAGAGGAAATTCTCGGATGATACCCACAGCAGCCGTGCCGTAGCCGTCGCGCTCCCACATCGCCCCGGCAAACGCCGTGGCGCCGTCGACAGTCGGCGACGGCAGCGTGGCCCACAGTCGGTAGACGGCCGTCCCGGGGCCGCCGAGCCGGCCACTCAGCATCACGAGCAGCAGCGTCAGCGTGATCAGTCCGGCCCCGATTGCGCGCCACGAACCGCGTGTTCTGAACAGCAGCGGCACCGTCAGCCCGGCGGCGACAATGAGCCAACCGAGCAGCGCGGTGCGCGATCCGGAAACCCACACGGCGACCCCGGACGCTGGGAGCAGCACTGCTCCGGCGGCCACGGTCCACGGTGTCCTCTGCAGCAACAGCGCGCCGGCAACAGGCGCTCCCGACAACGCGGCGACGGCGCCGAACGCGTTCGCGTCGAGGAACGTCCCGGTGGCGCGTCCGAGTCGCGGCCAGACGCCGACATTCAGCCAGTCGATCTGTACGAGCCCCTGGAAAATGCCGATTGCGATAGCGATCGACGTGCCCACGGTCATCGGCGCCAACACCTCGCGAGAAAGCGCCGAGTCGTCGCGGCGACCGTAGGTGGTCCATAACCAATCGATGAGCAGGATCGCGCTCAGTTGCGTCAGCGTCGTCGAAGTCAGGAAGGCGGCGGTTTGCCGCGGCGTCCAGGCGAAGAGGCCGTTGAGGGTGTCGGACTGCAGCGAGACCAGCGTGAAGTCGAGCTCGCGCCACAGGACGATCGGCCATCCCAGTGCGAGAAGGACGGCCCAAGCCGCCACCGGCACCAGCCACGCGCGAGGCAAGCTCCAGCGACCGAGCGGCGACGAGACGAGGGTGATGCCGAGAAGCAGCGCCACCCACGGCGCAGCGGCATCGGGATTCGGAGCACCGGCAGCGAGAAAGACGATGAGGGGCCAGACGTGAGCGAGTGCAAAGACGAACGTCCGCGCGCCACGTGGCCACAGCCATCCTGACGCCGCACCGAGAAGGAGTGCCGTCGGCATCATCCACCGAAGCGCGCTTCCTTCGGCACTGAGCCAGCCGTGTGCGCCGACCGCGGCCACGGTCGAGAGCGTCACGAGGACGCGTGTCGAGGACAGGACCGCAGACATCACCTGCGTCAAGGTCGTCTGGCAATCACCGCATAGTCCATGTAGGTGAACAGCAGCCCATTCAGATGATCGACGTTGCGATCGAATGCGTCGGCCAGCGTCGCGAGGGCGGCATCACCTGTCGCGTGAGCGCGCACAGCGTCGGGTGCGCGCTGCAGCTTGCTTTCGGCGGGATAGGGCGAGCGCCATTGCACCGTGGCATCGGCGAAGCCGGATGCGGTGACGAGGTAACGCAGTGTGTCCGGGTGAACGGGCCTCACATGCGTGAGGTCTCGAATGTAGCTGTCGAAGAACGCCGCCCAACTCGCGGGATTGATGGTCTCGACAACGAACGTCGATCCCGGCTTGAGCTTGTCGAAGGCGGCCGACAAGGTGCGAAGCAGGTAGTCGGGCGTGAGATGTTCGACGACCTGAGTGGCGATGAAGCCGCCAAGACTTTCGTCCGGCAGTCCGGAGAGATAGCGAAGGGCGTCTGACTCGCTGACGTCAAGGCCGCGGGCGCGGCACCGCTCGACCATCTCGTGATTGACGTCGATCCCGCGAGCGGTAATGCCCGCCTCGCGTAACAGGTCGAGGAGCTCACCACGGCCGCAGCCGATGTCGAGGACGTCCGATGCGCCGCGAAACACGTCGAGATAGCTTGCCATTCGACCCTGCACGTCCAGCTCGCTGCCGCGAAAAAGATCCTCGAAGCCGACGTATTGGTGGCTGTGCATGCGATCCGACGGGAGGAGTTGGTCAACAGGTGCGACCGGTGCGGCAGGTGCGACGGGTGCGATCGGTGCACCCTGCGGAAGACGCTCCATCTGCCGTCGTAAGGTCTGCGTGAGCTGTTGCATGCTGGCGATGGTCGACTTCAACTCGACGAGCGCGCGCTCGTAGCGCTGATCGCGGGCGACGAGCGACTCGAACCGCCGGAGTAGCTCGTCCGACACGCCGCTCAAGCCGCCGGCGAGGCCGCGCGCGACGAGGTCGACCCGCTCGGCCGCTTCGTACGCATCCTCGTTGACGCGGCGCGCGAGGCCCGACGCCTCGTAGTCTTTCGTGTCGACGTAGGGCGTGACCTGCTGCAGGCAGACGATGAGCCGCGACTGGAACCCGACGGCGGCCTCGAGCTGCTGCCGCACGAGCGCGAGCGTCGAGTCGATGGCCTTCGGCACCTCGCGCTGCGGCCCGATGTTGCGGTTCACGTGATCGACGAGTGCCGAATTGAACGCCTCTTGCCGCGACAGGACGGGCTCTATCAAGTCCCAGACGAAGGCGGCGAGCCGGCCGCGCCACCCGCGAGGCAACGCCGGCTGCGCCGCAAGAATCTTCCAGCGCTCGTTGAGCGCGGTCACCTGATGTTCGTCCGGCGGCGGTGGCGGGTGCGGAAAATTCGAGGGTACCGCAGGCAACGACCGATCGAGCGCTGTGAGCGCCTCGTTGTACCGCCGGTCGGCAGCTTCGCGCTCCTGCTTGAGCCGGGCAAGGTCCTCCTCGGATATCGAGCGGGCGCGCACGCCGGTGTCCGTCTCGTCGCCGGCGGACACTAGTGTCCTGTCCCTACAACACCTTCGAGGGGGCTGCTCGGGGTCGCGTAGAGCTTCTTGGCAATACGACCGGCCTCGAAGGCGAGCCGTCCCGCCTCGACCGCAAGGCGCATCGCCCGCGCCATGGCGACCGGATCGCGAGCGCCGGCGATGGCCGTGTTCATCAGCACGCCGTCAACGCCAATCTCCATCGCGATTGCCGCGTCCGACGCCGTGCCCACCCCGGCATCGACGATGACCGGCACCTGCGCCTGCGCCTTGATGATGGCGATGTTGTTGATGTTTTGGATACCCAAGCCCGAGCCGATCGGCGCGCCCAGCGGCATCACCGCCGCCGCGCCCGCATCCTCGAGCTTTCGGCACACGATCGGATCATCGTTCGTGTAGGGCAGCACGACAAAACCGTCTCTCACCAGCACGCGGGTGGCAACGAGCAGCGCCTCGGTATCGGGATAGAGCGTCTGCTCATCGCCGATGACTTCGAGCTTGATCCAGTTCGACAAGCCCGCTTCGCGGGCCAGATGCGCCGTGCGGATGGCGTCATCGGCGGTGTAGCAGGCGGCGGTATTGGGCAGGAGCAAGATTCGCGACGTGTCGATGTAGTCCAATAGCGACTCGGTCCGTCGCGAGATGTCGACACGCCGCACCGCCACCGTCACCATCTCGGTGCCCGACGCCAGATGCGCTGCTTGCATCACCACATTCGACGGATACTTGCCCGTGCCAACGATGAGCCGAGAAGCGAAGGAGCGGTTGCTGATGATCAGAGGCATGACAGTGCAGAGTGCAGAGTTCAGAGTGAGTGCAGAGTGCAAAGTGCGAGGTGCGAAGTGCTCATGAGCGCAGATTTGTGTGAACGATTATAGAAGGCAAATGCGGCGAAGCGCCGCTTGTTCCCGATCGATCCGCAGAAGAAACGAGAGCAGGGCGAAGGGCCGCTTGTTCGCGATCGATCGGCAATCTGCGATCGGCAATTACCCCCCTCCGACGAAGTTCACGATCTCGACCTCGTCGCCGTCGCCGATCATCGCCGAATCGAAGAGGCCCCGTTTCACGACAGACAGATTGAGCTCGACCGCCACGCGAGCCGCCTCGATGCCGAGATGGGCGAGCAGCGCGCCGACGGTCATGGGGCCGGGGATGTCTGCGGGATCACCGTTGAGCCGAATGGTCACAAACCGCCAGCGTACTTAGCGTTTCTCGGCCAAGTCAAGGAGCCTCACTCGATTTGAACGATCGTTTGACTGCATCAGGACGAGCGTGTACCTTGAAGTATCCGGCCAGTTTGGCCGGACTTTCTCCTGTTTGCTATGCCTCAAGGGTTCTCCGCGCACACGGCGCTGGGCCGCGACGGCTTCACGTTCGCCGACCTCCATGAGCCGGCCCGCCTGCGCGCTCTGTACGCGTTGTTCGTCAACGACATGCGCGACGTCGAGCCCGAGTTGTGGTCGCAGTGGGAGACGTACGCCGCCGTTCCCGAGGCGCTCACGCCCATCGCTCGTTCCAACCTCATCGTCGCGGTGGCTCCGCACGTCAGCCGCTTCGTGACGCGTCTGTTCGCCGTCGGTGCGGAGGCCGAGGCGATGGTCGCGGCCACCCACGTCTACGATGCGCTCTTCCGCTTCAAGGTCGATTTCGTGCGGCGCCGCGCGCTCCCGCTGTTGAAGACCGGCATGGCCGTCGTCGCGAGCGTGGAGGATCACGCGCGAGTCGAGCGGCTGATTGCGGCGCACGGAGGGGCAGCGCTTCCGCCTTCGCCCGCCGCTTCGGCCATTCGGACGTCCCTCGGTGCCGGCCCAGACACCGAGCTCGCGCTTGCTCACGCGGGTTGCGCGCTTCTCGATCGCGAAGACGCCGTCCGCGCGAGCGGGGCCGAGGATGAGA
>JAIVJN010000083.1 GCA_020200025.1 Acidobacteriota bacterium
TCTCGCTCGAGCATAGCCCTACTTCTACCGCGTTGCCCGACCGAGCGCGGCGGTGGCGCGCTCGATCTGCTCCGATAGACCGCGAATGGCCGCCGTCACCTGAGCGACCCCTTCTCGCGCGTCGTCCCACTGGCCTTCTTCGATCCCTTCCCGAATCTGCGGCAAGGTTTTCACGCCGTAGCCGGTATAGAAACCAGGCGCGTAGACTTGATGGCGAAACCACTCGCGCCGTGGCAACCCCTTCTCGTTGCCCAAGCGGCGTTCGGACGAGTAGACGAGCTGGTTGACGACGCCGAGCGCCTCGGTTCTCGTCAGCATTCCCGCGGCAGAAGCGCCGGGCACTGCGCCAAAGGCTCGTTCGTATCCCTGCGCCGTGCGTGCAAGCAGTCGGACGGCGTCAGTGAGCGGCCCGAGATCGAGTGGTGGAGCGCCAGACTTACCCGCATGCAGCTTCTGAATCTCGGCCACATAGCGAGCGAGCGTGTCCGACATGTCGGAGAAGCGAAAGGGAAGCACGGTGGATTCCGACATGCGCAAGATGGCCGTGCCCGTGAGCTGAGACAGCGTCCGGCCGTAGCTGAAGTCCGAATCGGAGTACTTCGTGTACCAGTTGAAGGTGTCGTAGACAGAGTGGTAGACGCCGCCTGGGCTTTCGCCGCCGAAGCCGAGATTGAGTGACGCCAGCGTCAAGTGTTGCAGGAAGGGCGTGAAGTCCGATCCTGAGCCGAGCGGCGCGATCCGCCATCCGGGATCGTTTTCGGCCTCGGCCCGCTCGGCTTCCGGCAACGCCATGATCGTGCGGCGGCGTGCTTCGTCGAGCAGCGGTTTTCCGGTACGCGGATCGTTGATGTCGCGCGCCACCTCTGCGATGAACTGCTGCAGCGAGTGCGATCCGCCGGCATTCAACCAGCCCTTTCCGCTGCTGTCCGTGTTGATGTAGACCACGCCTTTGCCGTTCAGCTCGTCGCGGTGCCGTTCGGCCCATTCGGTCGAGCCCAGTAGCCCCCACTCCTCCCCGTCCCACAACGCGAAGACGATGGTCCGCTTTGGCTTCCATCCGCTCTTGACCAGCTCGCCCAAGCCGCGCGCCGTTTCCAACAACGCCGCGGCGCCGCTAATCGGGTCGTCCGCCCCGTTCACCCACGCGTCGTGGTGATTGCCGAAAACGATCCACTCGTCAGGAAACGCCATCCCGTCGATTCGGGCGATCACGTTGTGGAGCGGACGCGATCGCCAGTCGAAGGTCAGCTTGAGCCGCAACGTGGCGGGTCCGGGCCCGACCTTGTAGGTGACGGGCAGGGATCCACGCCACGCTTCAGGGGCCACAGGCCCGTGCATGGCTTTGAAGATGGGGAGCGCGTCGCCCCACGAGATCGGCATCACGGGAATCTTCAAGATCGTCTTCGCGTCCCCGTGCGCCATCTTCTTCCCCCCGGGCTCGGCGCCGTAGCCCGGCGTCAGCGGATCGCCGGTGTGCACCGGCATGTCCATCACGCTGCCGCGCTGCGCGCCGAACTCGGGCCGATAAGGTCCATTCGGGTAGACGTCGCCCTGAAAGAAGCCATCGTCTTTCGGGTCGGAGTAGATGAGACAGCCGACCGCCCCGTGCTCCCACGCGACCTTGGGCTTGATGCCGCGCCAGCTTCCGCCGTAGCGGGCGATGACGATTTTGCCCTTGACGCTGACGCCCAGCTTCTCGAGTTGCTCGTAGTCGGCCGGCACCCCGTAGTTGACGTAGACGACTTCGGCGGTCACGTCGCCGTCGGCTGAATACGCGTTGAAAATCGGGGTCTGGTCATCGTCGACCGTGTCGGGATCGCCGGCCACCGGCGGCTCCTGAATGGTCATCGCGTGCCCGCTCGGCGCGACGATCTCGAGACGACGCTCCGTTGGCCACGGCATGTACGCTTCCTGCTCCTCGATCTGCGCGCTGAGGCCGAACGACTTGAACTGTTCGAGCGCGTACTCGGCGACCTTGCGCGACCCGGGACGTCCGGCGACGTGCGGTTCCGCGCTCATGGCCTTCATGTACTCGCGCAACTTCTCTGCGCTCGGAACGGCGCGGAAGCGATCCTCGAGGGCACGCTGCTCCGCCAGCGCCTGGTCGGGGAAGCCGCGGATACCGGCCGCTTGGCCGCCGGCCGGCACAGTGGCGGCGAGTACAAGGAGCAGAAGCGAGCCGAGCAACGAGGTGAGGCGCGTCATGGCGTGAGGTTATAACGTACAGGAAGAAACGAAACCGGGTGTCGTTTTCGGAGAGTCAGCGGAAACGAAACCCGGTTTCGTTTCGTCCCCGGTCTCTATACGGCTGTTCCTGCTCGTACAACGTGATGCGCCGATCGATCTCGGCGATGAGCGACCGGTCGCTGGTGAGACGCTTGGCGTCGCGAGCGGCAGACATCGCCGCGGCGAAGTGACCGGCGTTCGCATGGGCGGCGCCGAGCGCGTCCAGGGCAGACGCATTCCGGCCGCCCGTGAGCGTCACCGCCTGTTCGGCGCAACGCAACGCCTCGGCCTCGTCGCGTACCGCCGCATCGGGTGCCGTCGCCAGCACCCACGCGAGCTCGATAAGTGGCGGCGCCCAGCCTGGCTTCAGCACGACGGCCTGGCGAAGCTCTCGCGCGGCATCGCCGAGCGCGCCTTGCCGGCGATGCACACGGCCCAGGCCATACCTCGCCTCGCCGTATGCCGGATCGATGCGCAAAGCCTGCGCGAAATGCACACCCGCACCCGCCACGTCTCCGTTCGCGATGAGAGCGGCGCCGAGATTGTTGTGCGGAACGGCCATCGTCGGGTCGCGCTCGATCGCCTGCAAGTAGTGCGGCACGGCCTCGGCCACACGCCCCTGTGCCGCAAGCGCGTCACCGAGGTTGCTCATCGCTTTCGTATAGTTCGAGTTGAGCGCCAGCGCGCGTTGATATTCCGCGATCGCGCGATCGAAGTCCCCGGCCAGCGTCAAGGCGGTGCCGAGATTGAAGTGTGCCTGCGCCGAGTCTGGCTCGAGCTTGGCGGATGCGGTGAAATGTTCCACGGCCAGGTCGGTGCGCCCTGCCGCCAGGTACAGCAACGCCACGTCATCGTGCAGCTCCACATCGTCCGGGCTGCCGCGCAGCATCGTCTCGTAGCCGACGATGTCCTCGGCCGTCATCTTCGCTGTGACTTCGGCATTGAGTCGCGCGCGATCGGTCTCGGTCTCCGCGAGCACCTGGAACCAGAGGTCCCCCATCTCGTCGCCCGACCGCTGGCCCCACAACACGCGCGTTGGTGGCTGCCGCGGATTGCGCGGATTCTCCGCCGAGTTGTCGTAGGTGTAGCGCATCGAGAGCTTCGTGCCTCTGGGCAACGATACGGGCTCCACATAGCGAAAGACGTGCTGCCAACGGAAGTCCCAATCACCGATTCGGAGGAGCGTTCGCGTCGAACCGTCCGGCAACGTCGCCGTCCCTTCGACCTCTCTCGCCCGATAGTGCGCGTGGGGCTGAATGGCAAGCAACTGAACGTCGACGGGCAAGGTATAGGCGTCGCCGATGGGGTAGCGCGGATTGCCCGCCGGAATGTCGATGCCCTGCGAGCCGAGACGCAAGATGGAAGGCGTGCGACTCGGCGTCCGATCGCTGAAGTACAAACCGACCGACGGTTGAACTCGCTCGGTGGCGCCGCTCGGCTGCATGTGGAGCTCGATGATCAGGTCGGTGTCAGGTCGAAGGGGCCAAGCCAGCGAGCCGTCCACGGGCGGGGCGATCTGCCCGGGCGTCCAGCCGAGAAAATGCCCGTCGGGATACTGCGCCGATCGCGGCATCAGGCCCTCGTATCCGGGGAGCGGGTCGGCGGCGTCGAGGTCGCGGGTGGAAGATGTTCGATCGAGCCGCATGTTCGCGTGGTGCACCACCCGCGGGTTGCCAGGATGGAACTCGATGCCTCGCACATAGCGAAGCCGATCGACGGGCAACGGGAGGGCAAAGATGCGGAAGACGTCGGCCGGCGATGCCGGGAGGACGAAGGGCTCGGGCAGCGTGACGATCAGGTCCGGTGTGCCGAGATGCCAGCCGTCGCTCCACGTCGGCGTGGGCGGCAGGTCGCGCGCATCGCCTTCGGGCATACCCGCCACGACCCACTCCTGAATGGTCTCGACTTCGGCCTCGCTCAGATGACGTTGGCCGACGAACGCACCGTTGCCGGCGTCCGCTTTCCACGGCGGCATGAACCGGTGCTTCGTTACCTGCGCGACGAGCGTGGCGCGACGACGCACATCGTCGTACGACAATAGGCTGAAGGGGGCGGCGCCGCCTGGGCGATGACAGGACGCGCAGCGGTCGAAGATCAAGGGCGCGACGTGGCGGGTGAAGGTGACGGTCGAATCTGCGTGCGCCGTCGATTCCTGCGCGCGAGCGGCGACAGGCGCGATGAAAAGCAGCGCGATGAGCGCGAACGGCCTCATCGCCGGAAGTCCGCGAGGAAACACCCGACCGCTCGCGTCTCGGGCGTCGCCACGGGCTGGCCGGCCAGGATCGCTGTCAGCGCGTCTTCCAAATCATGGCGCGTGGGCGCGGCTCTCGCCACGCCGATTTCGACGAAGCGGTCATCGATCCGCCCCCGATAGACCGCTCGCCCTTCACGATCGAAGACCGCCGCCTCGGGCGAGACGGTCGCCCGGGCGCGGCGCACCAGGTCGTGCTCAGGATCACGCACGGCATCGATACCGTAGCCGAACTTCTTCAGATGCCCGCGGACCGCGTGCGCGTCGTCGGACGGGTTGGCGTAGACGAGGTAGAAGCGGACGCCACGCTCGGCGAAACGCTCGTGAACGCGTCGCAGCTCGGGCGCGTAGCGGTTCGAGATGGGACAGTCGGTCGCGGTAAAGATCAGGACCGTCGCCGGGACCGTCGTCACGTCGCGCAACGGGTCGACGGCGCGCCCGTCGAGGTCGAAGACGTGTCCCTGCGGACTGGCGCCCAAGCGTGCCGCCAAAGCCGCCACCAAGACGAGAGCAGACCACCCGATACGGGTGAAGGAACCGCGCGGCATGGGAGCTTTCGAGAGAAATCCCAGTATAGCGCCGCGGACCGGCCTTCCGACTTCTGCCTTCTTCCTGAACCTCCTACCAGCGCATATCCACGCCGACGCGGATAATGCGGCCCTGCAGCACCTGCGACGGCCGCAGATACGCTGCGGC
This sequence comes from Acidobacteriota bacterium, assembly GCA_020200025.1. Taxonomy (GTDB): domain Bacteria; phylum Acidobacteriota; class Vicinamibacteria; order Vicinamibacterales; family UBA2999; genus JAIVJN01. The sequence continues at coordinate 5,174 of JAIVJN010000083.1, forward strand.
GTTGTACTGCGCCGTCTCCACCGCCGTGTAGTCGTCGGAGTTCAGGGCGTTGAAGACGTCGATCTTCGGCAGGACCGTGAGCCACCCGAGCACGAGCGACTTGCTGGCCGAAAAATCGACCTGGTTCATGCGCGGCGTGAACAGCGTGCCCGGCTGATCCATGGTCGGGTTGACGAGGAAATGAGTCGCGACGCCGTTCGGGCGATCAAACCCGGAGCCCCAGGTGAACACCGCATACTGCAGCGCCTGCGTGCCCACGGCGTAGCCGTTGAGCGACTGCCACGCGGCGCTGAAGTTGATGCCGTACCAGGGCAGCGGATAAACGCCCGTGATCTTGAACTGCTTCTGCCACGGGATGCCGACGGCGGCAGCACGATGTCATCGTAGGCCGGGGAGGCGGCGAAACGACCGATCTGTGCCTCCTGCCCGACGATGCGCTGTTTGACGTAGTCGTAGCGCAGCCCGTAGTTCAACGTGAGCTTGTTGAGGCGCCACGAGTCTTGGGCGTAGAGACCCAGGTTGGCGTCGAGATTCTCCTGTACGCGCAGCGGCGTGTTGAGAACCGTGACACGGAACGCCTGGCCGTTCTGATACCCCTGGTACAGGTCGGCATTCGCGTTGTTGTAGCGCGGATACTTGCCGAAGCTGTCGTAGACGCCCACCTTGACGTTGTGCGCGCCGGTCACGTAGGAGATCGCCGACATCAGATAGTAGCGATCGGGGTAGTTGCCGAGCTGCGCCGAAGGTGCGTTCCATTCGGTGCCGAGGCTTACGTCCTCTTTGCGGACGTTCTGGTACCACGCCGGGGTGAGGCGCTCGGCAAGAATGCCCGGCTGATACAGGTTGTCGTAGCGCTCGCGGTTACCCGAGAATCCCGCCTCGAACAGGAGGCTCGGCGAGAGCGTCGAGGTGTACTTGATCGAGCCGGTGGAGAACGTCGGCGTGTTCCAGACCACGGAGGCCGTCAAGGGATCGTCGCCGGCACCCATGGCGTGGCCGCGGAATCGCATGGCGCGATCCATGTACGCCGAGATCTTGCTGCTCTGGGACATTTGCCAGGTCAAGCGCCCGACGGGGTTGTCCATCTTCTCGTCGGACACGCCCTGCTCGCAGCTCCCGGGATTGTCGCGGCACTGAATGAATCCCTGATTGAACGCCACACCCTCGGGCGTGACGAACGTGTTCGCGATGGGCTTGTCGTAGCGCGCCTTACGGAATGCGGCGAAGAACCAGACCTTGTCCTTGAGGATGGGACCACCCTGCTCGACGTTCCACTCGTAGAAGTTCGCGATGCTGTCGACGGCGCCGACGCCGAGGTCGCGGAGATCCTGGGTCAGGTTGTCGCCCTGCCACGACGACGGCGACTTGGTCAGCTTGGCACCACCTGCAAAGCGATTGCCGCCGTCCTTGGGCACGAGGTTCATGTTCAGGCCCGATGTCATCGTCTCGGCCGAGCCCCCGGCAGTCTGGTACACCGCTTCCTGCACCATCGACTCGTTGTGGTACGCCTGCACACCGCCGTCGGCCATCATGCCATTCGTCATCAGGCCGTCGACCATGACAACGGTCTGCGACGCGCCGGTGCCCGGACGTTGAAATAGGCCTGCTGCATTGCACGCGATCCGCCGACGTCCGGTGTGGTCAGCGTCACGCCCACGACAAGCTGCCCGATCGACTGAATCGTACGCGCCGTGGGCACGGCGTCGAGCACGTCGCGCGCCAAGACCTGCTGCTTGACATTGCTCTGGACGTCGACGACGGGAGAGGACCCTGTCACCGTGACGGATTCTTCCAGCGCGCCGACCGAGAGGGCGATGTCGATCGTGGCGGTGAAGTTCGACGAGAGCTCGAGCTCCCGCTTCACCGTGTTGAACCCTTGCAGGGTGAATGTCAGGGCGTAGACGCCGGGACGCAAATCGACGATGCGATACTGCCCGCTTTCATCGGTGACGGCCGAACGGCTGCCCTCGATGAGCGCCGGGCTGGCCGCCTCCACACTCACACCGGGCATCACGGCGCCGGAGGTGTCCTTGATCGTACCGGTGATGACACTCTGCGCCGAAGCCGGCGTTACGAAGCCGGCCATACACCACAACGAGACAAGCACCGCACAAGCGGCGCCGCTTCTTCGCGTCTCCATAAACGAGCCTCCTCGGCCTTCGGAAGGCGCTACTGCCCGGAAAGACGGGACACGACCATCCACTGAGCCCCGGCCGACTGCGGCGGACAGGCTATTGCCTGCCGCCGCAACGTCAAATGCGTCATTCTCATACGTGCCTGCGGACGAACAGATGGATGCTCGCATATTTCCACGATGAGTGCAGGCTCAGCCTGCGGCGGACGGGTGCGCCGACGAGTCCCGGAATGGTCCGCTCCCCGTCGGCAGAGTGGATGACGGCGATCGGAAACCTGAGTGCCCTGAGGTTGATCTCCTTGTAGCCAGCGAGCGCCTTTGACACCGACGCCTTGTTCTTCGCGAACGCCGGCGGGTCGAGAACGATCGTGTCGAAGCGCGCCCCCTCCCGCTCGAGGTGACGGAGCTCGTCAAAGACGTTGACCTCTCGCGCGTGGAGGTTGGTCAAGACGTTGCGAGATGCGTTGGCGGCGATGCGCGCGACGGCATCACCCGAGATGTCCAGCGCATCCACGACGTCAGCGCGACGCGCGAGCGGCAGCGCAAAGCCGCCGTGATAGCTGAAACAATCGAGCACGCGGCCCGACGCGTAGGCCGACGCCGCGGCATGGTTCTCTCGCTGATCGAGAAAGAGACCGGTCTTCTGACCGCGCCACGGATCGACCTCGTATTCGACGTCGTTTTCCCGCACCGTGACGGTGTCGGGGACCTCTCCGTGCAGTAGGTCCACGCGCTGCTCGAGACCTTCGAGCAGGCGGACGCGGGGGTCGTTGCGCGCGAGCACCCCGCGGACGCCCGTCAGCTCCACGAGCATGGGGACGAGCGCCGGCGCCAGCCGGTCGCTGCCCTGCGAGAGCGCCTGCATGACCAGATGGTCTCCGTAGCGGTCGACGATCAGCGAGGGGATGAGGTCGGCTTCGCCGTGAACCAGACGGAACGCCGTGGCGTCGATGGCGAGCGACGTGCGGAACCGAATCGCAGCCTCCAGCCGGCGAAGCCAGAAGGCGGCATCCACGGCGACATCGCCGAGCACGAGGATCCGCAGCGCTATCTGCGAACGGTTGCTATAGAAGGCGCGCCCGATGAGACGATGGCGTGGGCCACGCACGTCGACGATCTCGCCCGCCGAGGCCGCAACCTCGAGCACGTCCGACTGGTAGATCCACGGGTGCCCGAGCCGGATGCGTTCTTCGCCCCGCGCGGAGATCGTCGCCGTGGACCCCATCAGGGGCTATAGTACAGGCTCGGGGCGCGCGGCTTGCCGGGCCTGAGGTCGACGGCTCGAGCACGGGACGCGCCCATCCATCACGACACGACAACGGATGCCGCCTCAGATGACCGAGTTGCGTGATCCGGGGACCGGCGCGTGACGCCGCTCGCAGGAAACGGACATCCATCGTGAGCACGACCACGCTCAGCGCCATGCAACGCGCGTTAGCCGAGCTTGACCCCGAGATCGCCGATCTCATCCGTCGCGAAACGGAACGGCAGGCCACCGGCCTCGAGCTCATCGCGTCCGAGAACTTCGTCAGTGCGGCAATCCTCGAAGCCGCCGGAACGGTGCTGACGAACAAGTACGCCGAAGGGTATCCCGGCCGGCGCTACTACGGTGGCTGCGAGGTCGTCGACGTGGTCGAGTCGCTGGCCATCTCGCGCGCCAAGGCGCTCTTCGGCGCCGATCACGCCAACGTCCAGCCGCACTCGGGTGCGCAGGCCAACATGAGCGTGTATCTCACGCTGCTGAAGCCGGGCGACACCGTGCTCGGGATGAACCTCGCCCACGGCGGTCATCTCACCCACGGGCATCCCCTCAACTTCTCCGGCAAGCTCTACACCATCGTCCCCTACGGCGTGCGCAAAGAGGACGAGCGGCTCGACTACGACGAGCTGTCGCGGCTTGCCGACGAGCACAAGCCGAAGATGATCGTGGTCGGCGCCTCCGCCTACTCGCGCGTGATCGAATTTGCACGAATTGCCGAGGTGGCCGCGCGCGTAGGCGCGCCGATGTTCGTGGACATGGCGCACATCGCCGGGCTCGTCGCCGCTCGGGTGCACCCAAGCCCGGTGCCGCATGCAGATTTCGTCACGACGACGACGCACAAGACGCTGCGCGGTCCGCGAGCGGGCCTGGTGCTGTGCCGGGCGCAACACGCCAAGGAGCTCGACAGGGCGGTCTTCCCGGGCGTTCAGGGCGGTCCGTTGATGCACATCATCGCGGCCAAGGCGGTCTGTTTCAAAGAGGCGGCCGAACCCGCCTTCGCGGCGTATCAGCGGCAGGTCGTCGCCAACGCGTCGCGCCTGGCCGCGTCTCTCGCCACCTGCGGCTTCCGCATCGTCAGCGGAGGCACCGACAACCACCTCCTGTTGGTTGACGTGTTTTCGAAAGGGCAGACCGGCAAAGTCGCGGAAGCGGCGCTCGGCAAGGCGGGCATCACCGTCAACAAGAATGCCATTCCGTTCGATCAGCATCCGCCGATGGTGGCGAGCGGTGTCCGGCTCGGCACACCGGCAGTGACCACTCGCGGCATGCGCGAGCCGGAGATGGACTTCATCGCCGAGCTCATCGCACGCGTGTTGGCTTCCCCGGACGATGAGACCACTGTGGCGATGGTCAAAGGCGAGGTCGAGCAGTTGTGTCGCCGCTTCCCCCTGTATCCGGAGCTTCTGCGCTAGCTCGGTCGGTCGACCACGCGTTCGCCGAGGGCGGAGCGCTGGCGCGCACGCTCCCGATGTTCGAGCCGCGGGAGGGACAGCGTGCGATGGCCAACGAGGTCGCCACCGTCTTGCACGATGGCGGCGTGCTTCTCGCCGAGGCCGGCACGGGCACGGGAAAGACGCTGGCCTACCTTGTCCCGGCGATTCTCGGACGCAAACGGGTGCTGGTCTCGACCGGCACCAAGAACCTGCAGGAACAGATCTACTTCAAAGATCTGCCGGTGCTTCGGGACGCACTCGGCGTGCCGTTCACGGCGACGTACATGAAGGGCCGCGCGAACTATCTCTGCCTGCATCGCTTCGAGCAACGGCGAGCGGATGGCGACGTCAACGTGGAGGGTCTCGCCACGTGGGTGGGCAGAACGGAGACGGGCGATCGCGCCGAGATCGAGGATCTGCCAGAGGAGTCTGCGCTCTGGGCGTCGGTGTCGGCAACGGCCGAAACCTGTCTCGGCGGCGAATGCCCGCGCTACCACGAATGCTTCGTCACGCGCATGCGACAGCGCGCGGCGGAATCCGATCTCGTCATCGTCAACCATCACCTGTTGTGCGCGGATGCCGCGGTGCGTGAGAGCTCCTACGGGGAGGTGATTCCCGAGTGTCATGACGCGATCATCGACGAGGCGCACCAGCTCGAAGACGTCGCGACGCAGTACTTCGGCACCCTGGTCAGCAACTACCGACTGGAAGAGCTCGTCAGGGATACGGGCCGCGTCGTCGAACGGGCCGTCAACGACGAGGGGGGACGATACCGTCGCGAGATCGACCGCGTTGATGAGCGTGCCCGTGCATTTTTTGGCGCGGTCGCGCTCGCGCGCCGAAGTCGAGGGCCGGTGGGAGACGAGCGCCTGCGCATCGCGGGAGCGTGGTTTGGCGAGATCGCTGGTGCGGGTGTCTCGCTGCTCACGGCGCTCGACGGTCTCGAAGCGACGCTGGCGCTTGCGAGCAGCGCGGCCGGCCATCCGGGAGTGGACGCCGAATCGCACGAGGAGGTCGCCGCAGTGGCGGCGAGGACAGGCGCAATCCGCGACGACTTGCGATTCCTCATGTCGGCCGAGGACGCGGGCTTCGTCTACTTCGTCGAGACTCGCGGCCGCGGGGTGTTCCTGCGCGCCGCGCCCATCGACGTCTCGCGCATCGTTCGCGAACGGCTGCTCAGCCGGATGCACGCGACGGTGCTGACCTCGGCCACCCTGTCAGTCGAGGGTTCGTTCGACTACGTGCGACAACGGCTCGGGGTGACACGAGCCGGAGAGATTCGCGTGCCGTCCGAATTCGACTATCGCCGGCAAGCGATTCTCTACCTCCCCCGTCGCATGCCGCTACCGAAGGCGCCTCATTACGCCGAGGCGGCCGCTGCGGAAGTCGTCGGCATCGTGCGGCGGACGCGAGGCCGCGCGTTCGTGCTGTTCACAAGTCATAGCGCCATGAGAACCGTGCACGCGCTGGCGGGGCCGGCAATTCCGTACCCCCTTTTGCTGCAAGGCACGGCGCCGCGAAGCGCGTTGCTGACCGAGTTCCGTGTGCGGCCAAACGCCGTGCTCTTTGCAACCTCCTCCTTCTGGCAGGGCGTGGATGTGGTCGGCGAGCAGTTGAGCTGCGTGATTATCGACAAGCTCCCGTTCGCTTCGCCGGGCGATCCCATCACCGCGGCACGAGTCGAAGCGATCGTAGCCGCAGGCGGGGATGCGTTCCACGAGTACCAAGTGCCGCTCGCCGTGCTGACCTTGTTGCAGGGAGTCGGCCGGCTGCTGCGGCATCGAACCGACCGCGGCGCGCTGGCGATTCTCGACCCGCGCCTGAAGACGATGGCTTATGGCCGGAGGTTCTTGGAATCGCTACCCCCGGCACCGGTCACCCACGACCTGGCGGCCATCGAGCGGTTCTTTGCAGTTGACGTAGACTGAGGTCGTAGACGGCACACGGCACGCGGCACACGGCACACGGCATACGGCACACGGCATACGGCAGGCCAAAGGCGGCAGACGGCGTAGGGCCGGGCAAGAGACACAGGCAGAAGGCAGAAGGAAAGGCCACGAAGGAGAGCGTCATGTCCCGACGAGTTCGCGTCTCGCTTCTCGCCGCCGTGTTCGTCGCGGCCGGCATGTCCGCAGCATTCGCGCAGACCGGCATGATCAAAGGGAAAGTGGTCGATCCCGACGGCAAGCCGTTGCAGGGGGTCGCCGTGACGATCGAGTTCAACGACGGCATCACGCGCAAGTACGCCGCGAAGACCGACCGGCGCGGCGAATTCATTCAGATTGGCTTGCCGTCGGGCAATTACAAGGTGACCGCCACGCACGAGAAGCTCGGGAGCCAGAGCTACGACACACGGGTGCGCGTGGGTCAGGCCGCCGAGGTGAACTTCGCGCTGACGCCGGGGGCGGGCGCGGTCGACCCGAAGGCTGCCGAGCTGAAGAAGCTGTTCGAGGAAGGCGTGGCGGCCAGTCGCGCCAACGACCACGACAACGCCATCGCAAAGTTCCAGGCCGCCGCCGCGGCCGCGCCCACGTGCCATGACTGCTACTACAACATCGGCGTCGCTTACATGCAGAAGAAGGACCCGGCACAGGCCGAGGCGTCGTGGTTGAAGGCGATCGAGGTGAAGCCGGATTACAGCGAGGCGATGAACGCGCTCTCGACCCTGTACAACAATCAAAAGCGCTTCGACGAGGCCTCGGCCATGAGCGCCAAGGCCGCGACGGCCGGCGGCGCGACGGGTGGAGGCGCGGACGCCGTCTACAATCAGGGCATCATTCTGTGGAACCAGGGCAAGATCGCCGAGGCCAAGCTGAAGTTCGAGGAAGCGCTCAAGTCCAACCCCGACCACGCTGAATCCCACTTCCAGTTGGGCATGGCGCTTCTCAACGAGGGGAAGACCGCCGAGGCTGTTGGGTCCTTCGAGACCTACTTGAAGCTCGCGCCCACGGGTCAGTTTTCCGAACAGTCGAAGCAGCTCGTCGCCCAGCTCAAGAAGTAGGTGCACGCCGGCGGGCAGGTGCGACGTGGCCCACCTCCGTACGCGAGTTGTAGCGCTGTGCTGACGAGGGCGGACGTCGCCGAGCGATTGGCGGAGGTGCGCGCCAGAATCGACCGCGCGGCCACCCGCTCGGGACGGCCGGTTGACGACGTGCGGCTCATCGCCGTGTCCAAGACGTTTCCAGCCGAGGCGGTCCACGCCGCCTTTGCCGCCGGTCAAGCCGAATTCGGCGAAAACAAAGTGCAGGAAGGTCTGCAGAAGATTGCACGATCGGCCGACATGAAGATCCGGTGGCACTTGATCGGCCACCTGCAGTCGAACAAGGCGCGCAAGGCTGCCGCCAGCTTCGACTGGATTCACACGGTGGACAGCCTCGATCTGCTTGACCGTATCGAGGCGGCGGCCGCCGAGGCGCAGCGAACGCCGGCGATTCTGGTGCAAGTCGACCTGGCGAAAGAAGCGACCAAGCACGGTGCGCCCGTCACCGAGGTGCCGGCCATCGTCACGCACGCGCTCGGGTGCAAGGCGGCGAGGCTCGCCGGGCTCATGGTCTTGCCGCCACTGGCCGACAATCCGGAACAGGCGCGACCGTGGTTCCGAGAATTGCGGGCCCTGCGCGATCGACTGATCGCGTCGGGCGTGCCTGCCGAGCGGCTCTCGCAACTGTCGATGGGCATGAGCCACGACTTCGAGGTCGCCATCGAAGAAGGCGCCACGATCGTGCGGGTAGGCTCGGCGATTTTCGGGGAACGGGATACGTCCTGAGCCCTGGCCGTCAGGTCCTGAACGCAGGCCGGCGGTCGAGGCGCCGGGGACCCAGGGTGAGCAGAGGCCAGCGGGCAACGCGGCCTGAGGACGCTATGAAGGTGACACCGCTCGACCTGCGACAGCAGCGCTTCAACACCGTGATGCGTGGGTTCGACCGAGGCGAGGTCAGCGCGTTTCTATCGGAAGTCGCCGACGACTACGAGCAGGCGCTGCGCGAGACCGACCGGCTGCGTCAGGAGCTGGCGAAAGTCGAGGCGGTTCTTACCGAGCACCGCGGCCAGGAG
>JAIVJN010000311.1 GCA_020200025.1 Acidobacteriota bacterium
GCTGGCACCAGCGCCTGGCCCAGCTTGGCTACGTGGTGCTCAACGTCGACTATCGGGGCAGCACCGGTTACGGGCGCGACTACCGCGTGGCGAACTATCAGGACCTCGGTGGCGGAGACCGGCTCGATGCGGTGAGCGGCGTCGACTACCTCAAGACGCTCGGCTATGTCGATACCACACGCGTCGGCGTCTACGGGATGAGCTACGGCGGGCATCTCGTTTTGAGCTTGCTGACGAAGAATCCCGGGCTGTTTCGCGCCGGCATCGACATCTCGGGCGTTGCGGACATGCGGATGGTCTACGAGACCGCCGGCCGCGCGGCGGTCGTGGCACGTTTGTCGACACCGGACGCCGCTCCGGAGTTGTACACGCGCAGCTCCGCGATCTCGTTCCTCGACCAGCTTCGCGAGCCGTTGATGATTCTGCACGGCACGGACGACCCCAACGTGAGCATCCTGCAGTCGCTGCGACTCGTCGACGAGCTGTTGCGGCGCGGCAAGCGCTTCGAGCTCGAGATCTACCCGGGCGAGCTGCACTTCTTCACGCGCGCCACCTCGTGGATCGACGCCTTCGGGAAGATGGAGCGGTTTTTCGACGCGGAAGTCCGGGGCAACGTCTCTTCGACCTGGCGCCCCGGATTCCAGTGATGACGCTAGAACGCATCTGAACAAAGGACCTCTCTCATGACTGGTCGAATTGCCGCCTCACTTGCCCTCCTCGCGCTCGGAGCAGGAAGCGGCGTGCCTGTTCGGGCGCAGGCCGCCGATGCCTACAAGTCGCTTCTGACCATTCACCAGGAGTTCGTCATGCTGCGGGAGCCCAAGGTCGTGGCCGGCATGGCCGACTACACGCCCGCTGCCATGACCGAGCAACGACGTGGCCTCGACGCGCTCCGCACCCGACTGGGCGCCATCACCTCATCGTCTTGGCCGGTGTCGCAACAGGTCGACTACCACCTCGTGCGCGCGGAGTTGAACGGTCTCGACTTCGATCATCGCGTGGTGCGGCCCTGGCAGCGCGACCCCGGCCTCTACGTGGACGCGGTTCGCCGCGCGCCGTACACGGACGTCCCGGCCAAGGCCGAGGAGCTGGTGCGGCTGAGAACCGAGCTTCAGGCCGTGCCAAAGCTCCTCGATCAAGCGCGCGCCAATCTCACCACACCCTCAGGCGAGCTGGCAGGCATGGCGATCCGGCAGCTCGAGATGTCGGACGGCGTCAATCAGGGAGAACCACGGCGTCCCACTCCGCCGGCGGGCGTGATCGGGTGGTATCGCGACCTGCTCGAGCGCCTGCCCAAGCATCATCCGGAGCTCGTCACCGACGCCCGCACCGCGCTCGCTGCCGCCGAAGACTTCCGCGATTGGCTGAAGCAGAATCAGGCGGCGATGAAAGAGCCGGCGTTCGTCGGCCTCGACCATTACAACTGGTACCTTCGCAACGTGCGTCTCATGCCGTATGACGCCGACACCGTGCGGCTGCTGGGGAGGCGGGAGGAGGATCGAGCGCGCACGTTTCTCTCGATCGAGACGCATCGCAACCGCGCGCTGCCGCCCATCGATCCGGTCAAGACGGCCGAAGAGCACGAGCGCCGCGTGCTCGAGTCCGAGCGACTGATCCGCGAGTTCGTCCAGAAGCAACACCGCCGCAGTTCGAGACCGATGCCTTCTGGATCGTGCGTGAGGGCGGAAAGCGTCATTTCTGGGAGGAGCCCACGTACCGCGATCCGCTCAACAACCATATTCACGCCTCGATTCCCGGGCACCAGTTCGACGGCCACATTCAGCGCAAGAACACGAACCCGATCCGCGCAGGGTACCGCGACGGCGCACGCGGGGAGGGATGGGCCTTCTACCTCGAGGAAATGTTTCTGCAGGCCGGCCTCCTCGACGGCCGGCCGCGCGCTCGCGAGCTGTTCTACATCGCGCAGTTGAAGCGCGCGATCCGCATCCCATGCGAGCTCGAGATGCAGACCGGGCGCTTCACATTGCAGCAGGCCATCGATCACATGGTCCGCGAGGTGCCCCTCATGGAGCCAGACCTCGCGCGTTACGACCTGGCCATCTACCTGCGCCGGCCCAGCTACGGGATGAACTATGTGATGGGCAAGCTCCAGATGGAGGATCTACTGAACGAGCGGGCGCGCCAGCTCGGAGACACGTTCGATCTCGGTCGGTTCCACGACGAGTTCCTGGCCGCGGGCCCGATGCCGATCTCCCTCATCCGGTGGGAGATGACCGGACGCGACGACCACATGCGAAAGATCACGGCTCAGGGTACCCAGCCGTGAGCCAGCGCGTCGAGGGCGTCTGGCAAACCGAAACCTACCTCGTCGCCGGGAACCCGACCCCCGTCGACGGGGTGCTGTTCCTGATCTCGGGTCGCTGGGCGACCCTCTATTTCGTTCCCGGTGAGCAGGGCCCATGGGGCAGTGCAGAAGCCGGTGAGTACCGCTTCCAAGGACAGCGCCTCACCTTCGTGCACCGCCTCGTGTTCCAGGGCGGAGGAGGCCGTCCGCTCCAGATCGATCAGCAGGCGACCCGCGAGGAGGAATGCGCCGTGGCGTTCGACGGCGACACGTTGACGATCAGCTTTCCGAGCGGCAATCATCTCCACCTGCGCCGGACCGCTTGATGAGCGCGACGACGTCGGCGGCTCCGCCGCAGCTGGCGCGGGAGATCGGTCTCCTCGGTCTGATTGCGACGGCCATCTGCGCCATGATCGGCGTCGGCATCAACATCATCCCGTTCATGATTCAGCGCTCGCAGCCCGGTGTGGGGGCAACGGTGCCGCTGGTGTTCCTGATCACGGCGGTTCCGGCCGGTCTGGCCGCACTCTGCTACGCCATGCTCTCGTCGGCCATGCCCCGCGCCGGCGGCAGCTACGTCTACGCAACCCGAGCGCTACGGCCCTTTCCAGGATTTCTCGCCAGCTTTGCCCAGTGGTTCGGCCTCTCGATGGGCATGGGTGTGGTCGCATATCTGTTCGTGCCGATGCTGCGCGACACGCTGGCGACGGCAGGCTGGCCACAGCTTGCCCCGGTGTTCGACGAGCCGTACGCACGTGTGCCGATTGCCCTGGCTGCCATCTGGTCGTTCTGGTGGGTGAACCAGCGCGGCATCAAGACCTACGAGCGGACGGTCGTCCTCATGACCGCCGCGATGATCGCGGGGCCGCTCATCATGACCGTGACCGGCTTCCTCGCGAGCCCGGGCGACTTCGCAGCGGCCATCGCCCGCGGGGACGTTGCGGCGCCGCCCGCCGCGCCGCTCCCCGAGTTCTCGATCGCGCGATTCATGGGGGCGGCGGTCGTCCTGTTCTCGTCGTTCATCGGCTTCGACGCGATTTCGCAGGCCGGCGGCGAGGCGCGCAACCCTTCGCGCAATCTCCCGCGCTCGATTCTCATCGCCATCGGAGCCGTTGCGCTCTACTACGTGCTCTTCACCGCCGCCGTGTACCACGCCGTTCCCTGGGAGCACATCTACCGCGTGTCGCTCGTGCGCGACGTGTCGGCCCCGGCGCTGCTCGCGCCGCTGATGCCCGCGTGGCTCGGGGTGATCATCCTGCTCACGGTGACGGTTGCGATCCTCGACTCGATCCCGTCGGTGATGCTGGCCAACTCGCGGATGATCTTCGCGTTCAGCCAGGACCGGATCTTTCCCGCCGCGTTCGGTCGCGTGCATCCACGGTTTCGCACACCGCGCCATGCCACGACGCTGACCGCACTGGCCGGCAGCCTCTCTGTGCTCGGCTGCGCCTTCGCGGGCGATTTCTTCCTCGGCGTCGACCTCCTCGTGGTCTCGATGCTGGTGAACTTCTTCCTGATGGCTCTGGCCGTCCTGGCGTTCCCCTCGGTCAATCCCGAGCTGTACGCACAGGTGCGATTTCTCAGGTCCCGACGCAGCCAGGTCGCCGTTGCGACCGCGAGTCTCGCCATGCTCGGCGGGCTGCTCGCCGTTCAGGTCGTGATGGATCTCCGATCGGACGCGCCGTGGTACCTCAAGTCGACCACGTCCTGGTCGGCGATCATGGCGCTTGGAGCGCTGATCTTCCTGCGGTCGTGGCAGGCGCTTCGGCGCGAAGGCATCGATCCGCGACGCGACATCTTCCGGCACCTGCCGCAGGCGTGAGGCACTCGAGATGGCGGATGTAGTGATTGTCGGAGGCGGCGTCATCGGGTGTTCTGTCGCCTTCCACCTGGCTCGGGCAGGCGTCACTGGCGTCGTGCTGCTCGAGCGCGCCACGCTCGCCAGCGGCGTCACTGGCATCTGTCCGGGAGGCATACGACAGCAGTTCGACGGCGAAGCCGACTGCCTTCTGGCGCAGCGCTCGGTGGTGTTCTATGACCACATCGACGAGATTCTCGAGCCGGAGCACCGGTTCGCGTTCGAGAAATCGGGATACTTGTTCCTCGCCGATTCCGACGCCGTGCTCGAGAAGTTCAGGCGGAACGTGGCCATGCAAAACCGGCTCGGGATTCCGTCCGAGATCCTCACCGCAGCGGACATATCGCAGTTGCTACCGGCGATCAACACCGAAGGCCTCTCCGGCGGCGCCTTCTGCCGCGAGGATGGATTCATCGAGGACTGCCACGGCGTCGCGTTCGCGCTCGCCAGGCGTGCGCGTGACCTCGGCGTACGCGTGATCCACGAGGACGCGCGCTCCTTTCTTCGACAGGATCGCGGATGGGCGGTGGTCACGAGCCAGAGCTCGTTCCAGGCCCAACACGTGGTGCTCGCGGCGGGCGTCGACAGTGTGCCGCTCGCGGCGGGCGCCGGCGTGCCGCTGCCCATCAAGGCCGAGCGACGCCGTCTCCTCTACTCGACCCCCACGACATCTGGCCAGATGAACCCGCTCGTCGCTGCGCCCGAGCGCGGATTCGCCGGCAAGCAGTTGACCTCCGGTGTCTTCTACATGGGATGGTTGCGGGAGACCCCGGCTGACGCTGACCTGACGTTCATCGAGAAGACGCTCGAAGCCGGGTCTACCCTGCTTCCATTGCTGGCCGAGCTTCCTGCCCGGCGCGTGCTCGGAGGTCTTTACGATTCCACGCCGGACCATCGACCCTTGCTCGGCCCGGTGCCCGGTGTCGAGGGGCTGCACCTGGCCGTCGGCTTCAGCGGCCACGGATTCATGATCGCGCCGGCGGTCGGTGAAATCGTTGCGGCTGGGATCGTGGGGACGGCCACCGATCTCCCCGCGGCAGCCTTCTCGCTCGAGCGCTTCTCGACCACCATCGTCGATGAAGGGCTCGTGATTTAGCGCACGCGGTGGAACCGCTGGACCGAGCCGTTGTCGAACGTCAGGGTGAGCCGGTCTCCTTCCATCGTCGTCTTCACCGTGCGGCGGATATTTCCACCACGCTGCGCCTGTCCTTTGCCGCTCACGTACTCCAGCGTCCAGTCCACGTCGAGCGTCATGGTGTCTTCGGAGAGACGGAACTTGCCGGCGTGAGCGCGCCCCGACGTCTGCCCTCCGGGTGCGTCCATCGTATATACGAGCGAGAAACGGTCCGACGCGAAGGTCAGCAGGCCCGAGGCTTGCCCCACGCTGGCGGCGCTTTCGTATGCAGTCATCTCCCAGCTTCCGTCGATCGAGCGCTGTGCGGCGGGCGCCTCGACGAGGAGTGGCAGGAGGAGAAATGCGAGTCGGGCTGATGCGGTGAGGTTGGTGTGCATGGCGACGTCTTCCTATCGATAAGGGGTACGCGACCGTGTCCGTGAACGTTGACAGCGGATCGAGCGAAACCTATGATGCGGCAAATACTTTAGGTTTAGACCATCCGTGTGGAATCGCTGCGTTGATGCCGAACACGCGCTGTCCACACCCGCCTTGTCCCTTTTCGGAGCTTCTATGACTGCCAGCGCGCGCACACGGTGGATCCTGTTGGCGGCGCTCGTGACGTCGGTCACGCTCGTACGCGCCGGTGCCGAGCGGCAATACGATCTCCGGCAACGCCCTGGCGTCACCACCACCGACGATCCGCGCCGGGTGCCCATCCCGCCCCGCGACACCTCGAAGGATCCGGTTCTCGTCCTCAGAGGCGGAACATTGATCGACGGAACCGGCGCCGAGCCGGTGGCGAACGCCGTAGTCGTCGTCCAGGGGGATAGAGTCGTGGACGTGGGCGCTGCCGCGACCGTGCCTCTGCCGGCAAAGGTGGACCGGGTAATCGACGTCGGCGGCTCCTGGATTCTGCCAGGCCTGATCGACCTGCACATCCACTTCACGCAGCAGCGCGGCGACGACTTCCAACTGTACCGGGATTCACCGGCGGCCGCCGCCATCCGCGGCGTGCTATTGGCAGCGCAACTGATCGACGGCGGCATCACGACCGCGCGCGATGTCGGCACCCTCGACGACGTGGCGCTCAAGATCAAGGAGGCGGCGCAGCGCCACATGATCGACGCGCCGAGGGTGTTCTGGGCTGGCAAGCTCATCGGAAGCCGGGGCGGCCACGGCGACGAGATCACCGAGACCGCCTCGGGACGTCCTCGTTCGCTGGAGGGCAGCGGCCGCCATCGTGTGGCGAGCGGCCCGGGCGACTGGCGGCTGGCCGTGCGCGAGCAGATCCGCATGGGCGCCGATCTCATCAAGCTGACGGCGCCCTTCACGAAAGAGGAGGTGGCCGCCGCGATCGACGAGGCGCACATGCTCGGTATCCGCGTCACGGCCGACGCCTTCGGCGACTACGTCACGTGGGCAGTGGAGGCAAAGATCGACGCGATCGAGCATCCGCTGGCGATCCCCGACGCCGCGATCCGGGCGATGGTGAAGAACGGCACGGCCTTCGTGCCCACGATGACCGCGTTCTACAACCCCACGAAGCTTGGCTACCCGTCGGCCCACATCCCGCCCGGCGCCTTCTACTACACGATGTCGCGGCGATTCTCGATGACGCACGAGGACAACATGGAGACCCTCCGCAAGGCACGCGCGGCCGGCGTCAAGGTGGGAATCGGCACCGACATCCCGTTCGAAAACGACCAGCGCTATCCCAGCGACTACTTCCAGGAGCTTCGCTTCTTCAGAGAAGCTGGTTACACGAACAAAGAGATCCTGATGCTGGCCACCGGAAGTGCCGGCGAGATCCTCGGAATTCCGGACAAGCTCGGGACGCTCCAGAAGGGCCGGCTCGCCGATGTGCTCGTGGTCGGCGGCGATCCGCTGCAGGACATCGAGAACCTGCGCAAGATGCGACTCGTCATCGCCGACGGCCGCGTGCTGCGCGACCGTGTGACGCGTCCCGACGCGTCGTCGGCCTTGCGCCCTTGACTCACCCGCGCCTTTGCGGCGCTGTTCAGGAGATAGAGATGGCTACTGTGCTCCGCCGAATCGTTCTCGTGGGTTTTGCTGCCTGTCTGCTGACCTTTCCGGCGGCAGCCGCCGACATCACGCGTTTCGATCTCTCCGGCACCGTCACCGACGGCACCGGTGCCGTCTTGCCCGGGGTCGCCGTCACGCTGAAGAACGTCGATACCGGCCTGACCCGCTCGACGGTGACAGACAGCGAAGGCCGGTACTCCTTCAACGCGGTGCCGCCCACCGGCAAATGGGCCCTCTCGATCGAGCTTCAGGGCTTCGCGACTCAGGTTCGTGACGGGCTGCAGTTCCAGGCCAACACGAGACCCCAGATCGACTTTCAGATGGCGATCGGCGGTCTTCAGGAAGCGGTGACCGTCGAAGCGACAGTGCCGCTCATTCGCTCGCGCGAGAGCGAGCTCTCTTCGATTCTCGACGCCGACCAGGTGGAATCGCTCCCAACCAACGGTCGCAACTTCCTGTCGTTGCTGCAGACGTCGGGGAGCGTGGTGCCGACGGGCACCGGCACCGGCAGCAGCGCGTTGTCGGTCAACGGGCAGGGCATTCGCATGGCCAATTTTGTCGCCGACGGCGTATCGATGACCGGTCGCGAGATCCGCACCGTCAACGGCGAATTCGGCGGCGGCAACGGGCTGTCGATCGACGTCGTCAAGGAGCTCCAGGTCATCACCAACGGCTTCAAGGCCGAGACCGGCCAGACCGGCGCAGGCACCATCAGCGTGGTGACCAAGAGTGGCACCAACACGATGAGCGGGAGCGGCTACGGCTTCTGGCGTCCGAGCGACTGGGTGGCGGCAAACCTGCTCACCGGCGCCAAGACGACGCAGAAGCGCCAGCAGTTCGGTGCCACCATTGGCGGGCCGATCAAGCGCGACACCCTCCACTACTTCGCCAACTACGAATACACGAAGATCGACGAGGCCGTGGTCGTCACTTCCGTGCTGGCGCCGGGAACCTTTGCGGCGCCGCAGAAACAGAACCAGGGGTTCTTCAAAGTCAATCATCGCTTCAACGACCGCAACCTGCTCGATGCCCGCTACAGCTTCAATCGCAACAAGCAGGAGAGCCAGGGTGTGGGCGGACTGAACACCTTCGATC
>JAIVJN010000084.1 GCA_020200025.1 Acidobacteriota bacterium
GCCATGCAGCGTGCGCACGAGCTTGCCCTGCGGCGGATCCCATTGAAAATGCAGGCCGCGAAGCGTCCCGGCGCGTGAGTAGCTCTCGTTGGTCTGCACGAAGCGCTCGCGGGACAAGAATCGGAGATCGGGGTGAGCCTCGAAATCGTGCTTGTTGTACGACTCCGTGAAGTAGCCGCGAACGTCAGCAAATCTGGCGAAGCGAACGACGCGGACTTCCGGAAGGGCGAGTGGCGTCACAGACAGGATCTTCATCGGCTGAGTGATGGTAGCTGTGATCGGGATCGTGCTCAAAGAAGGGCGGCGTCGATCACCGCCGGCGGCTCGTGGGCGAGGAGTGCGTCGTATGTGGCAAGCCCCTCCTCGACATCGCCGTCGAAGAGCAATCGGCCGTGGCTGAGCACGCAGGCTCGGCCGCACACCTGGCGCACCGCGTCGGCCGAATGCGAGACGAACAGAATGGTCTTCCCGCGCTCGAGAAACTGCTGCATCGTCCGCTCGCACTTGCGCTGAAACTCGGCGTCGCCCACGGCGAAGATCTCGTCGAGCAGCAGCACATCGGCATCGAGGTGCACGGCGATGGCAAAGGCGAGGCGGACCACCATGCCCGACGAGTAGTTCTTGATCGGCTCGTCCATGAACGGGCCGATCTCGGCGTAGTCGACCACCGAGTCGTAGATGGCGTCGACCTGGGCGCGCTCGAGCCCGTAGATCGAGGCGTTGAGATAGATGTTCTCGCGGCCCGTCAGCTCGGGGTGAAAGCCGACGCCGAGCTCGATGAGGCTGCCGATCCGGGCATCACGGCGGACCAGCAACTGCCCGGAGGTGGGGCGGTAGATGCCCGCGATGAGCTTCAGCAGCGTGCTCTTGCCCGATCCGTTGCGCCCGACGAGGCCGACCGACTCGCCCGCGGCAATTTGCAGGGAGACCTCGCGCAACGCCCAGAACTCGCGCCGCTCGGTTCGGTGGCGCGCGTGAAACAGTCCGAGGAATCGCTCTTTGATCGATCCCGTCCGGTTGTGATGCAGATAAAAGCGCTTCGAGACACTCTCGGCGCGAATGACCGCGCCCATGTCAGACTTGCTCGGCAAAGCCGCCCTCGTAGGCGACGAAGACGCTGACGCCGCAGACGAACGCGCCGATGCCGTAGGCGGCCGCCACGATCCAGACGGCCAGGTCGGGCGGCGTGAGGTAGTAGAAGATGTCCTGATAGGCGCGCACGAACGACGCCATCGGCGACAGCAGTAGCGCGAAGCGCAGCTCTTCGGGCACGCGCGACTGCTCGTAAATGATGGGCGTCGCCCAGAAGGCGACGCCCAGCATCACCTCGATGAGGTGGCGGACGTCGCGCAGCCAGGCCGTCGCCGTCGACAACATGAGAGCAAGACCCGAGATGAAGAGGACTTGCAGGGCCAGGAAGATCGGGAAGAGCAGCATTTGCGGGCCTGGCGGCACCTGATACCACACGAGCATCACGGGCAGAAACACGGCAACCGTGAGCAGGTACTGCACCCCGTTGAAGACGACGCCCGAGATCGGCAGGATCACGCGCGGAAACAAGACACTCTTGATGAGGCTTCCTCCGTCGGCGATCGCGGCGGCCGATCCCATGACCGCGCCGGCGAAGAAGTTCCAGGCCAGCAGCCCGATGAGCACGAAGAAGGCGAAGCGCGGCGTGCCCACCTGCATGATGTAGGTGAAGGCAAACGTGTAAACGCCGATCATGAGGAGCGGGTTCAAGAGCGACCACGCGAATCCCAGGATCGAGCCCCGGTATTTCAGCCTCAGATCCTTGGCCACCAGGTTGCGCAGGAGATGGCGATAGCGCCAAGCGAGCAGCAGTCCGCCGCTCATGCTGCGGTGGTGTTCGCCACGCACTTCCAGGGCGCCGGGAGGAACGTCGCCCCTGAGTGCTTGCCAGCGCATGCGCAGCCCGACGGCGGCGCGCCAGGCGAGGCAGACGAGCGTGAGCATGAGCGCATAGACGACCACCGCTTGCCGAGATTGGCCTTGTTCACCGAGCGTGACCACAACGAGCGCAAAGGCGATCGCCGCAGCCGTGACGGTACCCAGGGTGAGCTTCAGCGGCCACAAGGCTTGACCGGAGAGGCGATAGAGACCGGCGGCCGCGAGCACGCCGACGTGTGCGAGGGCAAACGCGGGCAGCGCGCGCAGGGCGAACGCGAGGAAGTGGCGGAACTCGGCGTCGTCGAAGCGCAGCCGGTACGACGCGATGTAACAGCCGAGCGCCGCGAGCCCGTCGATGACGAGCGCGGCCCCGCCCAGCCGCACGTAGCCCGTATGGATCATGCGTGCCCGCAACTGGCCGCCCGCGTGTCGTTAGACGCGGACCGCAAGTGGCGCGGTCGACTTCAGTCGCGCCATATCGGCATCGACCATCATCTGCACCAGCCGCTCGAAGCTCACCTCGGGAATCCAGCCCAGCACGGTTCGGGCCTTCGACGGATTGCCGATGAGGTGGTCGACTTCGGCCGGACGAAGGAACTTCGGGTCGGTCTTCACGTGCGCGCGCCAGTCGAGACCGACATGCGCACACGCGAGCTCGACCAGGCGCCGCACCGAGTGACTCTCGCTGGTGGCGATGACGTAGTCGTCCGGTGACTCCTGCTGCAGCATCAACCACATGGCGCGGACGTAATCGCCAGCGAAGCCCCAATCGCGCCGAGCCTCGAGATTGCCGAGCGCCAGCGTGTCGTCGATCCCAAGCTTGATGCGCGCGACGCCGTCGGTGACCTTGCGGGTGACGAACTCCAGCCCGCGCCTGGGCGACTCGTGGTTGAAGAGAATGCCGGAGACGGCGAACATGTCGTAGCTCTCGCGATAGTTCACCGTGATGTAGTGCGCGAAGACTTTGGAGACGCCGTAGGGACTGCGCGGGTAAAACGGCGTCAGCTCCGTCTGAGGAACTTCGCGGACCTTGCCGAACATCTCGCTCGAGGAGGCTTGATAGAAGCGGATCTTCGAGTCGACCTGTCGAATCGCCTCGAGCACGCGTGTCACGCCCTGCGAGTTGTACTCACCGGTCAACATCGGCTGGTCCCAAGACGCGGGCACGAAGGACATGGCCGCCAGGTTGTAGAACTCATGCGGCCTGACCTCGTCGATGATGCGAATGAGCGACAACTGATCGAGCAGGTCACCGGGGCGGAGCACGAGGCGATCGAGCAGATGTTCGATGCGCCAGAGATTCGGTGTGCTCAGCCGCCTGATGACGCCCGTGACCTCGTATCCTTTGGCGAGCAATAGCTCCGCCAGATACGAGCCGTCCTGCCCTGTGATGCCGGTGATGAGTGCTCTCTTTGCCATGCGCCTCTTGATCCGTGTGGCGAAACGAGTGGTCGTGGAACGGCCGCGCCCAAGAGGAGCTCGAACCCTACCCAGGCGCATATCTCTCTGTTTGGCGATCGCGCTCGACTTCCAGCCCTAAGAGATTGAATGCCAACCTCTTACCCATTTTGTCCGTTGTGTGAGGTTCACTGCAATCCTCAGATTTCGACCGCAGTTCGAGCCGCTTGGGAGGCGCGGCTGCCGTGAACGGAGGTCCATGGCTCAAACGAGTGCGAGCCTTCGTGCGCGAGGCTACTCGCCGCCTGTCGGATCGTGCGACACCACGTAGTCAGCGCTCTCTGCCTCGAAATGCAGATTGTAATATGGGTCCCGGTCGAGCTCCTGAGGCGCAACCTCTCGGGCCGACACGTCGTTCGGGGCAGGCCAACTCTTGTCCGGATGCGCCGTGAAGCGCGCATACGGCGTGAACACGACGCGGAAGCCAGCCTCTCGGAGACGCCGGCCCATGGCGATGTCGGGGTCAGCGACCTCGCTGTGCCAGCCGCCCACGCGCGCGAACACCGCGCGCGATAGCATCACGGCCTCGCGGCTGACCGCCAGGCAATTGCGGATGGCATTCGCATTCGAGAAGTAGCCGGCCCAACTGCCCGGATACCCGTCGAACGACCGCCGCCCCACACCGGTCGGTCCGATGGTCAGCCCGATATGGTGCAATCGACCGTCAGGTCGAAAGAGCTTGGCGCCCACGGCGCCGACCTCGGGGCGCTGCGCGTGTTCGAGCAGGGCCTCGACCCAATCGTCGTGCCGCGGCTCGACGCCGGGGCTCAGGAAGAGGAGATAGTCGCCAGTGGCCACGTCCGCGCCGGCGTTGAGCCGATCGGTTTCGCTGCCCGATGCTCCGACGACTCTGACCCGATCGCGTCCGCGGCGCCGAGCCTGCTCCGCGTCTTCAGGTGACACGACCAGAATCACCTCCACCCACGCGGGCTGCTGCTTCCCGATCCAAGCGGGGAGAACGAACGCCGCGCCCGGACGTCGGTGCGCCGGCGGCTCGTCTGCACCTGAAGCGGGTGTCGTCGCGACGATCACACTCACGCGCGGCGTGGCACGAACGTGGTACCGCATGCGATAGAGGCCCGGAACGCCCGCATCCTCGACGGTGGCGTCGAGGGCGTTGCGGTTCGCATAATCCTGAAGCGCACGCTGCCCGGCGAGGTGGGCCCACGGCTTCGCCGTGCCAGCACTCGATGCCGACTCCGGGATCTTTCGCCAGTGATAGAGCACATCGGACACATGCTCGATCCGCGACGTGCGTTCGATGAGCCGCAGTACGAGGTCGTAGTCTTGGGAGCCGTCGTAGCCGGGCCTGAAGCCGCCGACTTCGGCCACCAGCGTGCGTCGCATCACGAGGAAGTGGCAGACGTACATCGACGACAGGAACAGGTCGGGCGACCAATCCGGTTTGAAGTACGCATCAGTGCGGGTGCCATCGAGCTCGAGCTTGTCTTCGTCGGAGTAGATCAGATCGGCATCGGGCGACGCCGCGAGGCGCGCTGCGAGGCGGTAGAGCGCGTGCGGCAGCAACTCGTCATCGTGATCCAGCATTGCGATGAAATCGCCGGAGGCACGCTCGAGCGCCGCCTGCGTGGCGGCGGCAATGCCGCGGTTCTCCGCGTGCCACACCACCCGCACGCGCGGGTCCGACTCGTAAGTACGAAGGACCCTCCGCGTCTCCTCGCGGCTCGATCCATCGTCACTCAGAATCAGCTCCCACTCTGGATAGACCTGCGCGCGCACCGACTCGATGCAGGCCTCGAGCCACACGGGATCGGTGTTGTAGACGGGCGTGAGTATCGAGAAGCGGGCATGGTTGGGCCACGAGGCGAGGCCGCGCGCCATGGCGGCGAGCGCTCGCGCGTCTGGCGTGTGTCGCGCGCACCATTTCGCATAGCGGTCGCGGTCGTCGTCTTTCCGGGCCGCCTGCTGGGCCCAACGTGCCGTGTCGCGCACGCCCCCGCGGATGAGCCTGGACGCAAACGCGCGGGCAAGCACGCGCACTTCAACGCCGGGCCGACGCCACCGGACCGCCGCGTCGGCAAAAGCGACCTGCACGCGCTGGTCCCCGGCGCGCACGTCCAGGTTGACCTCGGCGGCGCCCGCGACAGGGACCCGCAAGCGTGTCCAGCGCCGATGGGTCCACGAGGCGCCAGGGGCGAGAGTCGCGCTGATCGTGGCCTGGTCGTCGCCGACCACCCGCAAGGTCACCTGCGCCGTGACGCCTTCGCGCCAGTCACCGGGCATCACCGCACACCACAGATCGAGGTGACCGTGCGGCTGACTGCGTGTCCGCCACGTAAACGACGCTGGCGCGTCGACGACGATGGCGTCGCGCTCGCGGCCGGCAAGGCGAACGCGCAGCCGTCGCTCGGGCCGTTGCAGGTCGCCAAGCGGGTGCTCTTCGAACCAGAGCCGCATCCACGTCCGGCGCGCCACCTGAACGACGGGGCGGTTGGCGGTGTGCGCGAGCGCAGCGCGCAGACTGTGCCAGGGATGCAACGCGAGCTTCAGCGCCCGCAGCCGAGAGGAGACAGGTAACACGATCGATAGAGCCTACGTGCGCGACGCGAGCGTTCGAGAGGGTGAAGCGGCAGCGAGGAGAGCCAAGAATGAGCGTGCTGGGCGATGGGCCTCATGTTGAGCGCGTGCTAAGATCCCCCGGCGTTCGATGTCGAGTCTGCCGACGGTTGCGATTCTCGTCCTCAACCTCAACGGACGGGAGCACCTGAGAGCGTGCCTGCCCGGGCTCGAAGCCCAAGTCTACCCGAACCGCGAGATCGTCGTGGTGGACAACGGCTCCACCGACGACTCCATCGACTACGTGCGTCGATCGCATCCCGGCGTCCGCGTCATGGCGCTCGGCCACAATCGCGGCTTTTCCGCCGCCTACAATGCGGCCGTCGCCGCGGTCGCTACCGAGTGGGTCGTCATTCTCAACAACGACACGCGCGTCGAGCCCGCGTGGCTGCACGAGCTCGTCGCTGCTGCCGAGCGCCACGGCGCATCGGCCGCGGCCGCGCGGATCCTCGACTGGGACGGGCGGCGCATCGATTTCATCGGCGGCCAGACCTCGTTCAACGGTCACTCGTGGCAAACGGATCACGGTCACGCCGTCGTCGATGTGCCCGCGGAGCGCGAGCTGCTGTTTGCGTGCGGCGGCTCGATGCTCGTCTTGCGGCGGGCCTTCCTCGAGGCCGGCGGGTTCGACGAAGACTTCTTCGCCTATTTCGAAGACGTCGACTTCGGCTGGCGGCTTTCGCTGCTCGGCCACCGGATGGCTGGGATGCGGAGATGTTTCGATTGGGCGGCCGCCGACCGCCGGCAGTCGTCGGTCTGCCCGCAGCGTCGGTGGCGCGGCTGCTGGCACTCGACGATTTTGGGTCGTGGCTGCCAACGCTCGCGAAAAAGCGACGCCTCATCCAGGAGCGTCGCCGCCGCCCGGATCGTGAGCTGTTCGCGCTCTTCGGCGATCCCTTCAAGCTGCATGAGATCGACGAGCGATATGTCGAGGTCGCCGGCACGTTGATCAAAGACTTCGGCGTTGACGCGGCGTTTGGTGGCCGCGCCCCGACGAAATCTACGCGCCCGCCCACTGCCCCGACAGTCATCTCGGTGGGGGCGGACCAGCCGCCCGTGTCCGTCGTCATCCCGACGATCCTCGGAAACGTACACCTGCCGACCTGCCTCGAGGCGCTGGCCAAACAGGACTACCCCTCCGATCGGGTGGAGGTCATCGTCATCGACAACGGCGCGAGCACCGATTTGTCTGCGCTCGTGCGCCGCCATCACGACCGCGCGCGTGTGGTGCGACCGGGCCGGAATCTGGGCTTCGCCGCGGCGAACAACGCCGGGGTGGCCACTTCTACTGGAGCCTTCGTCGCGTTTCTCAACGACGACACCCGGCCGCAAACAGCGTGGTTGCCCGCCATGATCGACGTCGCGCGTCGGCGCCGCGCCGCATGTGTGGCCGCGTATGTCGTCGATTGGGAGGGGCGGCTCGTCGACTTCGCCGGCGGGCTGGTGAACTTCGAAGGCAAGGGCATGCAAGAGCACGTGCACGCTGCGGTCGCCGACCTCGATCTGGCGGAGCGGCCCGTGCTCTTCGCAAACGGTGCCGCCATGCTCGTGCACCGCGAGACGCTCGAGAACGCCGGCCTGTGGGACGAAGGGACGTTTGCCTACTACGAGGACGTGGAGCTCGGTTGGCGGCTGTGGATGCTGGGGCACGAGGTCTGGTTCGCGCCGAAGGCGATCGTCCATCACCGCCACCATGGCACGTCCGGCCGCTGGCCCGAGGCACCGCGCGTCCGCCTGCTCGAGCGAAACGCCTTGCGCATGGTCTATGCGTTGCTCGCGACCGAGCACCTGTCCGGTGCGCTCACCGGGGCGCTGCTGCTCGCCGCCGATCGTGCGCTGCTGCAGACACCCTTCCACGGCCGGGTGGATGCCGCGCCCGTTGATGTTCGCCAGCCTCGCAGGTCGTTCGGCCAACGTGCGGGCGACGAGTTGCGGCTCCGTGGCGTGCGTCGCAACCTGCCCCTGGCGGATAATCTGCGCCGCATCGGCCTGCGCGGGCTGGCCGGCGCCGCCATCGACACGCTGCTGCCGCGCTTGCGGCGCACGGTCACCCCGGCATCGAGACGCGCCTATCTCATCGAACACGAGTGGCAGGATCCGGCGTTCGATGGTCGCCGCGAAGCCATTCCTGCCGATGCGGCCGCGCGACTGCTCGGTATCCAGGATTTTCTCCGCGAGCTGCCCGAGCTGTCGGCGCGCCGGCGCGATCTTCAGTCCCGACGGCGTCGCAGCGATGCCGAGATCCTGACCCGTTTCGGCGACCGCTGGCTGTCACCAGTGCCCGCGGCAAATCAGGTTCTGCACAACGAGCGACACGCCACGTTGGTTCGCGTGCTCGGACTCGCGGAGGTGCTACAGGCCGAATGCGGCGTCAGCTCTGAGCTATGAGCTCTGTCGGCAAGCGCCGAACGGCAAACGGCAGACGAGGAATTTTGCACTGTGCACTTTGCCCTTCGCCCGCCTCCGTTCGCTTGATGCGATTCGCAAGCTACCGCGAGGTCGCACCTGCCGCATTTACATCTGGCGCACCGAAGCACCCCTGGCACCCCCGCACCCAGGTACCTGAGTACCTAGCGCACCTGTCG
Source organism: Acidobacteriota bacterium (assembly GCA_020200025.1). Classification (GTDB taxonomy): domain Bacteria; phylum Acidobacteriota; class Vicinamibacteria; order Vicinamibacterales; family UBA2999; genus JAIVJN01. The sequence continues at coordinate 8,529 of JAIVJN010000084.1, forward strand.
CACCTGGCTCGTGCACGTTGCACTATTGAGTCTTTTCACCGCCGTACGGCACCATTGTGATTTCCAGCCGGTGGAGTGTCACTTCGTGCCTTCGGGCCAACTCGACTAGACGCGTCTGATGCTCGCGCGTGATCTTCCCGGTCGAGACGATGATGGCGCGAATGGGGTGGCGGCGGAGAACGCGCTCCAGCTCGGACAGTCCGCCGAGCACCGGCACCCCGTGGATCGTCATGCCGCGCCGCAGCGGATCGTCGTCGATGAAGCCGACCGGCGCCTTTCCCAGCCCGGCGTTGCTGCGGATCTCGCGCAAGGCCAGCTCTCCGCCCACGCCGGCCCCGTAGATGAGGATGCGCTCGGCATCGGGTGGCAGCCTCCGTAGGCCGTCCGCCAGACTGCGTACCGACAGTCTGGTGCCAGCCAGCATCAACACGGTGGCGCCAAAGGCGATGATGAAGACGCTCACCGAATAGCTGCCGATACCTTCGGCCAGCGACATCGTCACGAAGGCGGCGGTGAGACCGAGGGCCGTCCCCGCCCCGATGGCGCGAACCTCGTGCAGGCTGAAGTGCTGCCAGTCGGTGCGATACAGGCCACGGACGAACAACCCCAGCAGGACAGCCGCCACGACCACGGGCGTTGACGCCATGAAGCGATCGAGCTCTACCACCCACGCGGCAGACTCGCCGAACCGCACGACGTAGGCCAGGTACCACGCCAAAAGCAACGTCAGCGTGTCGACGACCACCCACAAGAGCATCCGCTTGTATTTGAAGTCGGCGGCCAGGGGAAATCCGCCACGGGATCGCTCGACGTCCCAGGGCACCTCGTCTTCCGGATACACCTTCACGCTGGCCAGATAGATGCCGAAGAGCACCAGGCTCATGATGAGAAGCGCGACCGCAAACCAGGCGTACGAGAAGCCGACGCGGTAGAGAACGAAGGCGACCGTGCCGCTCGCGATCGAGATCGTGTAGAGAATCAGAACCGCGGTGGTCTCGCTGAGCCCGACCGCGACCAGCCGATGAGAGGTGTGGTCGCGTCCCCCCTGGCTGAGCGAACGGCCCGAGAACCAGCGCACGACGGAGACGAACGTCGTATCGAAGATCGGAATCGCCAGGATCAACACCGGGAAGAACAGGATCGACAGCAGACCTTTCGAGTACGCCTCGCTGCTCGTCAGGTTGAGCGCGGCCAATCCGAATCCGACGACGAAGCTGCCCGAGTCGCCCATGAAGATGGACGCCCTGGGAAAGTTGAAGATGAGAAACCCGGCCACCGCGCCGAGAAAAATGGCCGTGAGCTCGGCTCCGGCGACGTTGCCGTCCTGCACGTAGAACAAGAACCGAAACACCGATGCGATCACGGCAACGCCGGCGCAGAGGCCGTTCATGTTGTCCAGCAGGTTCATGGCGTTGGTGATCGCCACGACCCAGAACACGACGAAGGCGAGATCGAGCAGCCACGGCAACTCGGCATTGAAGTGGAAGCCGAGCAGATGCAGGAATAGACCCGAGGCGATCTGCGCCACCAACTTGGTCTGTGGCCTGAGCTCCCACACATCGTCGGCCAGACCGACGAGGAACATGCCCGTCATCAGCGCGAGGAAGCCAGGCAACGGCGGCGTCAGCGTCGTGAGGATCAGAAGCGCGAGCGCGAAGGCGACAAAGATGGCACTGCCGCCGAAGAGCGCGGTGGGCTCACGGTGCCAACGGTCGGGACGCGGAGCGACCAACCAGCCGCGACGCCGCGCTTGACGCCGCACGAGCCACGTTGCGACGGCTGAGATCGCAAAGCTGGCAAACGCCGGCTGCAGAAGGGACCAGGACATGAAGCGGCGTCATGGTACGACACCTCGGGAAGGGGACGGAGAATGAAGGCAGAAGGTAGGCGGCAGACGGCAAGCGGCAAGCGGCAAGCGGCAAGCGGCAAGCGGCAAGAGGATAACAGGCAGCCGGCCCGCTATTTTCGTCGCCGCCAATGCGTCCGGTACGGCGTCAGCCAACCGGTCGTCATCGCGCGGACGATTTGGCGCCCTGACACGGTGCGGGTGGCCTGTACCCGACGCCGCTCAGCGAGCACGCGCGGCAAACCGCGAAGCGCGTCCCATTTCGCTCGGACGATGGCGCCGAGATGACCCGAGGCGCCGAAGCGCACGAACGAGGCGACCGTGAGCAGCAGATGCTGCGGGGCGTAGAGCCACACCCATCCGGCGGGCATGTTCTTCACCCAGGCCCACACGAGATTGCGGTGGCCGTGATAGCTGGCAAAATCGCTGCGCAAGCCAGTCGACGCCGAGCCCACGTGGCGGACGATCGCTCCTGGAACATACAGGCAACGGTGCCCGCGCAGCCTGAGCCGGAATGCGAGGTCGACGTCTTCGACGTAGCAGAAGAACGACGGATCGAAGCCACCGACCTCTTCGAACACATCTCGCCGCACCAGCGCCGCAGCGCCGCACGGCGAGAACGCCTCGGACGGGGCCGCTGGCGCAAGGCTCGCCGGCTGACCGTGTCCGACACGCCACGGCAGTCCGCTCACGTGATAGGCATCGCCGGCGCCATCGAGGGTCGTCGGATCGGCATCGAGCCGGAGCTCGCTCGCGAACATCGTCACCGCGGGATGAGCGTGGGCGGCGGCCGCGAGCGTGTCCAGCCAACCGGGCTGCGGAAAGGCGTCCGGGTTGAGGAACGCCAGCCAGTCGCAATCGGCCGCGGCGCCGGCCGCGATGTTGTTGCCCGCGGCGAAACCGACGTTTTCGGAAAGAGGAATGAGCTCGATGCCTGGCCTCCGCCCCATTCCCGAAACGGAGCCGTCCGTGCTGGCGTTGTCCAGGACGATTACGCGATGCGCCGGCAAGGTCTGCGTCGCAACCGCGGCGAGGGCGCGTTCGAGATGCGCGCCCGCATTCCAGTTGACGATCAGAACCGCAATGCGCACCGCGATTTCTCACTCACAAAGCTCGGTCCTTACACGGCAAGCGGCAGGCGGCAAGCGGCGCCCAGGAGACGAAGCAACCGAGTTGCTCTCGAGGATTCGCGACAGCAACCCGGTTGCGTTGTCACTGCACTTTGCACTTTGCCTGCCTTCGCTCGCCTCTAGCGAGCTTCGGCGCGGCCGCGCTGTAGCGGCCTGTGGTCGCCGGGGGCGGGCACTTTGAACTCTGCACTCGCGAATCCGCCCTAACGTCCCGAGTGAGTCTGCAGCAGCTTCAGCGCGAGGCGGCACTGCAAGGCCGGCCACACGAGTGGAGCGGCCAGCCACGCCGTCCAGCCACCATGCTTCATGTAGTAGCGGAACACGCTGCGATGAAAGGCGAATTGCGCGCGCGTCGGGGCCTGTCGGCTGGCCGTGCCTGCGGCGTGCCGCACGGCCACGCGCGGGTGATACATCGTCTTCCAGCCCGCGTCCCCGAGCCGGCGGCACAGATCCGCGTCTTCCCAATACATGAAGAAGCGCTCGTCGAAGCCGTGGACCGCGTCGAATGCCTCACGTCGAAGCAACATGCATGCGCCGCTCACCCAGTCGACAACGATGGGCTCGCGGACGTGGGTCCCGGTCAGCAGGTTGCGAGCGGTCAGGCGATTGCCGGGCATGGCGCGCGTGAGCCACGACGATCGTCCGCCGAGCGCTGTCGAGACGCCGGGGAAACGACGCGCCGACGGCTGAATGCGGCCGTCGGTCTCGCGAATGAGCGGGCCAACCACGCCGACATCGAGATGCGTGTCGAGCAGCATCTCGAGCGGCTCCACGATCGGCTGCTCGAGCACCGAGTCCGGGTTGAGCACGAGTAGGCGGGTCGCGTGGGCGGCTTCTCGGACCGCACGATTGATGCCCGCCGCGAACCCGTCGTTGCCGGCTGACGGGATGACGCGGACGCGAGGCCATCGCTGCTGCAGCTCGGCCACGCCGCCAGGATGCGACTCGTAGTCAACGACGACGATATCGAGAGAAGGCTCGTAGCGGTCGAGCGACGAGAGACATCGCCCCAAGTCGTCGTAGGTCCGGTAGTTGACGATCAACGCAGCCACAGGCGAGAGGAAGCGGACGGCCATATGGTTAGCGGTGCGCCCGCGCGAGATGGCGCTCGAGCGCGTCCTGCCACAACGGCATACGAAACCCAGCCTCCGTCAATTTGTCGTTGGCCAGCGCGGCAAACTGTGGCCGCTTGGCTTTGAGCTGCAGCTCCTTCACGCTGACGGGCGTCAGAATGGCCTGTGGTCGCTCGAGGCGCTCCGCCACATGTCGTGCGATGTCGAACCAGGTCGTACAACCGCTGTTCACGACGTGATACACGCCGCCCGGGGCGCGCGCGCCGACCAAGAACGCCGTCGCCTCCGCCACATCGTCCACGAAGCTCGGCGACACGGTGCGGTCGATGAAGACGCGCGCTTCGCGGCCCTCGACGATTGCCGCGATGATGCGGTCGATGCTGCTCTTCGCGAGAGAGCCGCCGAACAGGCTCTCGACGCGCAGGACGTAATGAACAGGCGCATCAGCCGCCAACCACTCGCCAATGAGCTTGGACTGTCCGTAGGTGCTCTGCGGCTCTGGCGCGTCTTGCTCACGATGCACGCGCTCGGCGCGCCCGTCGAAGACGAAGTCGGTGCTGTAGTGCACGAACGCTGCGCCAACGTCCTTCGCCGCTCGCGCCAACGTGCCTACCGCCAGTGCGTTGACGGCGAGCGCCTGGTGAGCCGCAGTCTCGGCGCCGTCGACATCCATCGGCGTGATCGACCAGCGGCTGGCAAGCCGCTCGGCGATCGTTGATCCGAGCTGGCCGGAGGCACCCGTCACGAGCGCACTTGGACGGACCCCTTCCCCCGGTGAGTGCGACGCGGACGTCATCCCGTGAACGCCTCTAATGACTCGATGACCTGTGCTTGTTCGCTGGCCGTCATCTGATAGAACAAGGGCAACCGCACCAGACAATCGCCGGCGCGCTCGGCCACCGGATGCTGTCCCGGACGGCCTCCAAAGCGCCGGCCCATCTCCGAGACGTGCAGCGGCTGGTAGTGAAAGACCAACAGGATGCGCCGCGCACGCATGTGCGCGATCAGGGCGGTACGGGCTGCGAGCGACGGCATCATCATATAGAACAGATGCGCAGGATGGTGGCAATGATCCGGGATCGTCGGCAGGCCGATCCCGCGCACGGCGGCCCAGCTCGTGAGAGCTGATGCGTAGGCCGCCCAGATCTCGTGCCGTCGCGCCTGAATCGCGTCGTGCTCCTCGAGCTGCGCGAGGAGGTAGGCGGCTAGCAGGTCCGACGGCAAGTAGCTCGACCCGACGTCGACCCAGGTGTACTTGTCGACCTGACCGCGAAAGAAGCGGCTGCGGTTGGTGCCCTTCTCTCTGATGATCTCCGCGCGATCGACGAGTGCCGCGTCGTTGACGAGCAGCGCGCCACCCTCGCCGCACGTGAGGTTTTTCGTCTCGTGAAAGCTGAGCGTCGAGAGGGCGCCAAACGATCCGAGCTGGCGATCGCGGTAGCGGCCAAACAGGCCGTGCGCGTTGTCCTCGACGATGGCAAGTCCGTGTCGAGCGGCAATCGCGCAGATAGTATCCATCTCGCACGCGACACCCGCGTAGTGCACGACGAGGATCGCCTTTGTTCTCGGGGTGACTGCCGCCTCGATGAGACGGTCGTCGAGGTTGAGCGTATCCGGTCGGACGTCGACGAACGCCGGCGTGGCGCCGCGCAGGACGATGGCGTTGACGGTCGAGACGAAGGTGAAAGGAGGACAGATGACCTCGTCGCCCTCCTCCAGATCGAGAAGCAGTGCGGCGATCTCCAGTGCGTGGGTGCACGATGTGGTCAACAAGGCTCGTGCGGCGCCGGTCAGGGCCTCGAGTCGCTCATGACAGCGTTTGGAGAACGGCCCGTCGCCAGAGATGTGGCCTTGCGCGATCGCTTCGGCCATGTACTGCAGCTCGCGACCGGTTGTCGGCGGCTGGTTGAACGGGATGTAGTCTCTCAACGCACCCGTTCCTTGACCGCCGCCCGGGTTTCCCGATCGATTTCCCGACGCCGAATCGTCTCCCGCTTGTCGTGCGCTTGTTTGCCCTTGGCGAGCGCCAGCGCCACCTTGACTCGACCCTTCTTGAAGTAGAGCCGCAAGGGCACCAGGGTCAGGCCCTTCTCGCTGGTCTTGCCAATCAGCTTGCGAATCTCCTCCTTGTGCAGCAGGAGCTTGCGCCGGCGCGTCGGCTCGTGATCGACATAGCCGCGATGGCTGTAGGGGCTGATGTGCACGTTGTAGAGCCAGATCTCGCCCCGCTCGACTCGCGCATAACTGTCGCGCAGGTTGGCGCGTCCTTCACGAATGCCTTTCACTTCGGTGCCGAGCAGCACGATGCCGGTCTCGAAGGTGTCGAGAATGTGAAAGTCGTGGAGCGCCTTGCGGTTGTCTGCAATCGCCTCGTTGGAAGGGCCGGTCGTCGCCATCCTACTTCAGGTCCGTTGTTCAGCACCCTGTCAGGCGGCCGCTCGAGGATCGGTCCGGGCAAGTTGCGCGGCAAGCAGCACGGCCTCGATGAGGCTGCCGGCGTTCGCGACACCCTTCCCGGCGATGTCGAACGCTGTTCCATGATCCACCGAGGTGCGCACGATCGGGAGCCCGAGTGTGACGTTGACCGACTCGCCGAACGCCAGGAGCTTGACCGGGATGAGGCCTTGATCGTGATAACACGCCACCACCGCATCGAACTCGCCGCGCGACGCACGGACAAAGACCGTATCGGCCGGAATGGGACCGCTCACGTCGACGCCGTTGGCGCGCGCCGCGGCGACCGCCGGCGCCAGCGCCTCGTCGTCTTCGCTGCCAAGCACGCCGCCTTCCCCTGCGTGAGGGTTCAAGCCCGCGAGCGCCAGGCGCGGCGCGCGGACGCCGAATCGCGGCAGTGCGTCAGCGACGATCATGATTGTGCTCTCGACAGCCTCCTTGGTCACGAGGCGCGAGACCTCGGCGAGAGGGACGTGCACCGTGACGAGCGCGACCTTGAGACGCGGCGCGTGGAAGAGCATCACCACATGGTCGACCCCGCACAGATGCGCCAAGAGATCGGTATGTCCTTTCCAACGGAGTCCCGCGCGCGCGAATGCCAGCTTGTTGACCGGCGCAGTCGCGATGGCGTCGACCTCGCCTGTACGCGCGGCGTGTACGGCCTTGACGATCGTCTCGTACGCCGCGCGACCGGCGGCTGCCGAGACGACGCCAAGCTCGAATCCTTCGGCCGGCGGCGCGAACAGGACCGGCTGACACGCCTCGAGCACCCGGGAATCGCGAGCGGCTTTGTCCGCGATCTCGGGTCCGATGCCAGAAGGATCGCCGACAGTGATCGCTACACGCGGCCGGACCATCAGTCGAGACAGGCTGCTGAGAAACGCAGCCTCCAGGCGAACGCCCAAGACAGAAGGTAGAAGGCAGGCGGCAAAAGGATGGGACGACCCCGCATCGTTCTAGAGTAGTGCAATTAAGCTCGGAGCTCACTTGAGTTGCGGGCGCCATCGGCGCGCATTCTGCTGACACGTCGTGGAAACGCGCCCACACCGTGAACCCGCACGAGTGCGCCGATGAGCCACTCAAGCGAATTGAGCGGTTAGAGCTGAACGCTCAGCCAGTCGGCGACGACCTTGGTGCCGGCATTCCGCTCGAGGGCCGCGATCGCGCGGTCGACGGCGATGAACGCGGACCGCGCACGGTCGCCCGAAAAAGCCCGCTGGACGCGCTCGAGCTCGGCGAGGAGGGCGGGGTTCGCGAGCACCTCCGTCGCCGCGCCGGCGTTGAGCACTTCCACATCGCGCAGCATCGACGCCAGCGAGCGCAGGATGAGGCCGACGTCCTCCCGCGAGCGTTCCTTCTTGGCCGGTCCCCCAACCAGCGCCGCCGCCGCCTGAAGCCGCGCCGAGAAGGGCGCATTCGTGGCGGCAAGTTGCAGCAACACGAGCGCCGTCTCCCGTAACAGCGCAAGATCGGTGGAGCCGAGCGCCAGTGCCTGGCCCGGGCTGCCATCGGCGAGGGCCGCCGTGGCACGAGCGTCGTCCGCCTGATAGCCGTGACGGCCGACGAGCACGGCAGCCAGATCGGACGCGGTCAATCGGCCGAAGGCCAGGCGCATACCGCGCGAGACGACGGTAGGAAGGAGGGCACCGGGCACGGGGGTCGTCAGGATGAAGATCGTACCCGGCGGTGGCTCTTCGAGCGATTTCAGCAGCGCATTCTGCGCAGAATGCTCGAGCGTGTCGGCCTCGCGAACGATGACGACCCGCCGGCGACCTTCGAACGGACGGAAGGCCGCCCGGTCGAGGGCCTCGCGCACCCGGTCGATCTTGATGGAGGCACGCTCGTCAGGCTCGAGCCGCAGCACGTCAACGTGCAGCCCGCGCCCGATGCGATCGCACGCGCGGCACACGCCACAGGCGTCGAACGGCAGCTCGTGGCCTTCGCGCCGAACCGGAGACAAGCAATTGAGCGCGGCGGCGACGGCTTCGGCGACCAGGAATTTGCCGACTCCGCTGGGTCCGACAAAGAGCAGCGTCGGCGGCAGTGTCCCGCGAACGACGGCGCGCGATAGAAGCGTGAGGATTCGGCGATGGCCGATCAGAGTCGAAAAACGCACGAGGAGAAGGTGATTCTACCAGCCCTCGCGACAGCGGCCCTACCAGCCCAACGCGCCCTATCCGCCCTACTTCGGCGGCTTCCGCTCGTTCTTGTCGCGGCCGCCGAAGACGCGTCCCCAGAAGCCCCTCTTCTTCTTCTCGGGCTCGGCCTTCTCGGCCTGGGCGTCAGGCTCCCGCTCGTTCTCGTCGGAGACCGTGTCGACCGGCGCGGTGGGGCTGTCGGCCGACGAGCTCGAGGCCGCCACGGTGGGCGCCGAACCCATCCAACCGGCGACGCGACCGAAGATCGACCGCCCGACGTGGAATGGGCACGTGTCTTTGGGCTCGGTGCCGCGGACGAAGTACTCGTTGTAGATCACCGACCTCACGTCGGAAGAGCCGTCGTCGTTCTCAACCAGGACGTGCCCGCAGCCATCGGCGGGACGTTTCCCCGACAGCCGGCAGACCTGTACCGTCGTCAGACCGGTGGGAACGGGAAAGGCCTCGGGTTTGTCTCTGTGCGTCGCCGACCGCATGAAGGTCGCCCACAAGGGCACCGCGAGGTCGGCGGCATATCCGCCCGGCAGGATGGTTTGCGGCTGATCGAAGCCCACCCACACGCCCGTGACCAGCGTCGGCGTGTACCCGACGAACCAAGCGTCGTGATAATCGTTCGTCGTGCCGGTCTTCCCGGCCGCGGGCAACTTGAAGCCCAACTGGCGAGCCTTCCATGCCGTGCCATTGTTGATGACGTCAGAGAGCATGCTCGTCATCAAGAACGCGCTCTGCGGAGAAATGACGCGCACCTCGTTGGTCGCGGCCTGGTAGAGCACCGTTCCGTCCGGGTCCTCGACACGACGGATCAGAAACGGCTCGCGTCGCACTCCCCCGCTTGCAAAAATCCCGTAGGCCGCCGTCATGGTCTGAAGCGTGACCTCACCTGAGCCCAGCGCCAGCGAGGGCACGCTGGGCATCAAGCCGACGCCCATGCGCTCGGCATAGGTGACTGCGTTCTGGATGCCGACCTCTTCGAGCATTCTCACCGCCGCGCGGTTGCTCGAGATCTTCAACGCGGTCCGCATGGTGAGGGCAGGCTCGGTCGAATGCCCATCCTCGGGCACCCAGTCCCCCTGAAGCGTCTCGATCGGTTCGTCGAGCCGCTCGATCAGTGAGGCAGGCGTGTAGCCGGCGTCGAGGGCCGCGGCATAGATGAAGGGCTTGAATGCCGAGCCCGGCTGGCGCCGTGCTTGGACCACGCGGTTGAACTTGGTGGCGCCGAAATCGCGACCACCGACCAGCGCGCGCACCGCACCGGTGTCGACGTCAAGGGCCACGAGCGAGGCCTGCAGCACCTCGTCATCGATCGGCGGACTTGGTGCCGACGCCTTGCGCACATCCGGCTTGCGGCCCGATCGCCGGCGCGCTTCGATGACCTTCAGTGACTTCTCGACTTCCGACTCGGCCGCCTTCTGCATGTCGAGATTGATGGTCGTATAGACGCGCAAGCCACCTTCGTAGAGGCGGTCGTGGCCGAATCGCTCGAGCAGCTCGAGGCGCACCTGCTCCTTGAAGTACTGGCCGTAGGGCTCTTCTTTTCTCAGCGCGTCGGCGAGCGTCACCTTCTCCGCCGATGCCTCTTTCCAGGCGGGTTCGTCCAGGATGCCG